>DASRZO010000379.1:0-2348 GCA_035686405.1 Pseudomonadales bacterium
AGCCCCGGCATGTCGGCGTCGGCGACGAAACCGTGATGACGGCCGGCGACGATGAGTCCGGGGTGGGTCGCCGCCAGCCGCTCGACCGCGTCGCGGTTGACGGCGGCGCGCGCGCCGAAGAGAAACACGCGATGGCGGCGCTGTGCGGCAAGCGCGCACAAATGCGGCATCAGCTCCGACCCCGGCACGCGTTCGATCGCGTCGGCGCCGCGCAAGCGCGCCGCCACGACGGCGCCGATGCCGTCGGGAATCAGCCACTCGGACGCGTTCAAGATCGCGCGCAGATTGGTATCGCGCGCCGCCGCACTGATCTTTTCCGGGTTGACGGCGAGGATCGTGCATTGGCGGTGCGCAGCGATCGTTGCGTCGACCGCACGGACGACCGTCGGCATGTCGACGCAATCGACGCCGACGCCGTCGATGTCGATGCGCTCGATCTCGCGCTCGACGTACGTGTAGTCGGCACTGGCGCCGTCACGATTCGTTGCGGCGATGTCGGTGCTGGCGCGGAGGTGGTCGCGTTCGATCTGGTCGAGACCCATCGCGTCATTGCTCCGTCACGGCGCGCTTGAATGCGGCGATTTGCATCTGTTCGTCGGTGGTCACCACCAAGTCGATCGCGCGCGGCGAAAGACTGATCGACGTGACGATCTCGTGCGGCAGCGGACCGGTGTACGTCGCGCACAGGCTGGTCGACGGCTCGCGCACGCCGTAGCGACGCGCGCGCCAGCCGGCGATCGGTGCGTCGTGGCCGCGAAAGAGCTGCACGTGATTGCCGGCGGATACGCGCAGCGCGATGAACGGTTCGCCGGCGTGCGCGCGCACTATGCGGCCGATCAGCGTTGCGGCGATCCCGAGGTGCCACCACACATCGATGCGCCGCTCGCCGTCGCCGCGCAGCCAATCCCACACGACGATTCGATCCGCGCCGTCGTAGATGATCCCGCGCCAATGCGCGACGCCATGGCGCAGGTAGCCGTCGTGCGTCGCGAGCAACGTCGCACCGTTGCCGTACGCACGGCTGCGCATGCGCACGGCAAGTGGACGATCCCACGCGAACGCGCTCTTCTGCAGCGCTTGATCGCGCCGGTCGACGGTGACGGTGTTGTGGGCCGACGAGCCGCGGAAATGCGCGCGCCAGCGCGGTTCGCCGGTGTAGGTGAACGTGCCGGGGTCGATCAACAACGCGCGGCGCTCGCGCGCGACCAGCAGCGACAAGCAATCGGCATGACCGTGCGCGTGCAGCGGACCGAGGCCGAGCGCTCCGTGATCGAACACGACGCGCGTCGCGCGCGGACCGCGCAGCACTGTGTAGCCGCTGTCGGCGAACGTCGTGATCGCGCGCGGCGTCAGGCAGCCGCGCGCCGCGCGCAGTGCATAGCGCGATAGCGCGACACCGTCGTCGGCGTCGCCGATACCGTTGCCGCATTCGCCGAAAGGGCCGAGCGTGCGCAGGAATTCGTCGGCGCGGTCGATGCGACGCTCGAGTTCGTCGACGTCGCGCTGGCGACTGCGCAACAGCGCGAGCGCGAGCCGGATCAGCTCGACGTCGAAGCGCAGATACGCGGTCGATTGCTCGGCGCCGCCGCCGTCGTCGTGGATCTGGCGCGCGCATTCGCGTCGCAGCAGTTCCTCGCCGCGCTTCGCGCAATGCGCGGCGATGCGCAGTTCCGGAAAGAGGTGGCCCGCGTACAGCATGCCGACCGCTTCGACGAGCGTGTGGTTGCCGGCGGACGAATAGAGCGACGGCCGCCGCCAGATCAACTCCGCGTGCGACATTGCGAGGCGCGCTACGGCGCGCATCACCGTGTTGTCGCGCGCGAGATCTTCGCGCGCGACGTCGACTGCGTGGCACACCGCGATCAGCCGCAGCGCGCATTCCATCGCGGAGACGTAGTGCGGGCCGCGAAAGGGCGGATTCGCCGCGATGAAAGACGTGATTTGCCGGCCGATCATGGCGACCGCGCCCGCGCGATACTGCGGTTCGCTCGCGAGCGCGGCCAACCCAACGAGATGCTGGAGGCGCGCGGGCTCCCACAAGCGCCGAATGTCGCCGTACGGATTGCCGAGCCGATACGGCACCTGCGTGAAGTACGGCGACGGCCACAACGCACCGGTGTCCGGCGCGCGGTGCCAGACGTCGACCGCGTCGGCCCATTGCCACCGCACGCCGAGCGCGTCGACGCGGCCGGCGAGCAGCGCGTCGGCGTCGCGACGCAGCGCCTGACGATCCCACGCAACGGGCGGCAGTTGCGGCGCCGTCGCGGTCAGAAAGGCGAACGGTTTCGGTTGCGCGCGTGCGAAGCGCTGCTGTGCGCGTTCGAGTACGCGGATCTGCACTTGCTCGA
>DASRZO010000380.1:0-5312 GCA_035686405.1 Pseudomonadales bacterium
CACGAGCTCGAAGCTCAAGGGATGTAACGATCTCTCACGCACCACCCGTCAAGGGCCACTCGATACTAGCCATTCCGCAACATACAAGGGATGTACTTGCAGCGTGTCCCGCGAACCGAATGCCGCGCCTCGGCCACTTACCGAACCACGGCGTTGAGAAAGCGACGTTGATTCAAGCGAACGCCGCGTCTAGACCACGCCTCGAACTACGGCGTTGAGTGCTCCCGCTCGAGCTGCGTCGGCTCTACGGCGTCGCGAACGTCCCAGCTTGTTTGCGAAACGTCGCGATGTCTTCGATCGCCGTTCCCGGCGGCGCGCCCTTGAATTTGCCGCGGCTGTAGATCACCAAGCGTTGCTTGTCGACATCGGCGAGCAACTGGTCGTAGAACGCGAGGATCTGCGTTTGATCGATTTTGTCGATCTGGTCCGCGATCTGCTCGCGCGAATCGAAGGTCGTGAAGCCGACGTCGAGATCGCTCCAGTAGCGTTGGCTGCGCTCGGCGAGGTTCTTGTCCTTTTCGCGCAAGCGTGTCGTCAGGCCTTGTTTGTAGGCGTTGAACTCGTCCGGCGACATCGCCACGAGCGCGCGGCGGTAGTGCGACAGGAATGACTCGCTCGCTTTCAATACGGCGTCGGCGCCGGCGACCGGGCTCTGCACCGCGAACACCATGCCCGGCGTGCGGCGCAGTACCGACGGCGTGACGATGACGGCGTAACCGAGTTGCTGCTGCGTCCGCAGATCGTTGTAGTACGGGCTGCGCAGGATTTGGCTCGCGAGACCGAACAATGCGCGCTCGCCGAACGTCTCGTTGCGGCCCTGCAGGTACAGCACCATCGCGGCGTCGTCGTTGTCGATCGTCAGCGGATACGTGAAGTCGCCGACCGGCAGTCGCGCCACCGTGTCGCCGTCAGGTGCGATCGGTGCGAGATGCAGCGACGTCGACAACACGTGGCCGACCGTATCGGCTTCCGCCGAGTCGACGTTGCCGTGCGTCAGTACGATCGCGCCGTAGCGGGCGAGCCGCTGCGCGCGCCACGCGGCGAAGTCTTGCGGATTCACGTCGGCGAGTGCGGCGGCGAGCTGCGGCGGCGGCCAGTTACCGGCGACCATCACTTGCGTCAGGCTCGACAGCGCCTGTTCGTACGGGCGACCCGCGACGAAGTTCTGCCACGAGCGACGCAGTTCTTCGCGATAGTCGGTGATCTTGTCCGGCGCCGGATCGAGATTCGCGAACACGTCGAGCACTTTGCGCAGCAGCAGCGGTTGCTTGTCGTTGTAGCCCGCGAGCGTGATCAGGAATCCGGACGGCACCGCGTCGATGTCGTAGCTCAGGCCCGCGACTTCGGCCGGATACGCGAACGTGTTGAGCGCGTCGAGCACCAGCCGCGCATACAAATTCGCGTACGCGACGTCTTTCGGCGAGCGGAAGCCGCCGGCGACGTCGAGCCGCACGTACGTCGTCGCGCGCGGCGTGCCGAAGCTCGGATCCGGTGCCCACCACAGCGCGAGCGCAGGCGTCGAGTCGATGCGTTTCGGCGGCGCCTGCGCGGTTTGCACGAGGTTCAGGTTCGTCGGTAGGAATTCGTTCGGCGTCGGCAACGCGAGACCGAACTCGGCCGGTTTCGCGCCGCTCAAGTTGATCGTTAGCGCCTGGTCCGAGTACGGCACTTGGAACCACGGCTCGATCTTGTCCGCGTCGACCTTCTGTGCGCTCACTTCGAGCAGCAGGTTGTCGGGGCGCAGCGCGTCGACGTAGCGGCGGATGAGCGCCTCGTCGTACCGCTCCATCAGATACGGGGCTTCGAGCACGTCTTTGACGGGATACAACCGAAGATTCGGTGCGGTTTGATAGACGAACGCCAGCGCCGACGATTTCTCCTGGAAGCGGAACGCGAGGTTCGCGATCTGCGCTTGCTCGTCGTAGCGCCACTTCGCGATGCCGCTCGCCTTGATCAGATCGATGTAGTCGAACAACGCGCGCGTGATGTCGTCGATGTGGCCGTAGCCTTCGTCCGTCAGGTCGATCGACACGGTGATCAGCGCGTTGTCGGCGTCGTAACGCGACGCGCTCGCGCCGAGCGATTCGATCCAGCCGCGTGCCTTGAGTTGCGCGTGCAGCGATCCCACGCCTTCGTGGCCGAGCAGATTCGCGAGATAGATACCGGGCTTCTCGCGGAAATACGTGTCGAGTTGCGGCACCGGGAAGTTGTAGACGACCTGACGCGTGTCCTTCACGGTTTGATACGTCAGCGTTCGCGGCAGAGTACCGGGCGCGAACATCGGGCCGAGCGGCGCGGGCTTCGCGATCGGCCGCTTCGGAATTTGCGAGAACTTCTCGGTCACCCACGTATTCAGCTGATCGAGCGACTGGTTGCCGAGCACGACGAGCGCCATCTGATCGGCCGAGTAGTGCGTCCGATAGAACTCGATCAGATCGGTGCGTACGTCGCCGGCGAGCGTCGCCAGACTGCCGACCGAGAAGTTGGAGCCCGGGTGTGCCGGGTTCATTTCCTGCTTTTCGACGGCCGACGAACGCCAGTCGTCGTCTTTGAAATACAGCTGATATTCGGAGTTCACCGCGTTCTTCTCGCGATCGACGTATTTCGCGTCGAACGTCGGCGCGATGAAGAACTGCGCGAAGCGATCGAGCCCGCCCTCGAAGTACGCCGGCTGAATGTCGAAGAAAAAGTTCGTGTGATCGGACGCGGTGTAGGCGTTGAACGTGCCGCCGTGCGTCGTGATGAAGTTCTGATAGTCGTCGACATTGGGATATTTCGCGGTCCCGAGGAACAGCATGTGTTCGAGGAAATGCGCGAGCCCGAGGCGATTCTTGGGATCGTCGTAGCTGCCGCGGAATACCGTCAGCGCCGCGGCGGATTTTTCGCTCGTCGGATCGCTGACGAGCACCGCGATCAGGCCGTTGTCGAGCGTGACGGCGCGGAACTCGCGGTTGTCGTTCGGGCTCTTGATGATCGTCGGCGCGCTGCTCGACGGGGTCGTCATGCACGCAGCGAGCACGAGCGCGGCGGCGAGCCACGACGCGCGCCGCAGCCAATCGGTGAACGGCATGCGCGACAGCATTGGGCGATTCAAAGCGAAACTCCTTTTCAAACGTTGAGCGACCGCGGACGTCCGTTCGCAGCGGTTTCGGTCGGGTTTTGGATCAGCGGCGTCGGCAGAGCGTCAGGCCGTCGCCGATCGGCAACAGCACCACGTCGATGCGCGAATCGGAATGCACTTTCTCGTTCAGCGCACGGATCGCCTTCGTATCGGCGTCTTGCCGCGCCGCGTCGACGACCGCGCCGTTCCACAGCGTGTTGTCGATACCGATCAGGCCGCCGACGCGAACGAGTTTCAGCGCGCGTTCGTAGTAGTTGTCGTAGTTGCTCTTGTCGGCGTCGATGAACGCGAAGTCGAACGCGTTGGCCTGACCGTTCGCGAGCAATTGATCGAGCGTCGTCACGGCGGGTGCCAGCCTGAGATCGATCTTGTGCGCGACGCCGGCGGCGGCCCAGTGCTTCCTGCCGATCGACGTCCATTCGTCGGAGACGTCGCACGCGATCAATTTGCCGTCGGCGGGCATCGCTTCGGCGACGGCGAGTGCCGAGTAACCGGTGAACGTGCCGACTTCGAGCGCGCGCCGCACGCCGAGCAGTTTCACGACCAGCTGCATGAACGCGGCCTGCTCCGGCGAGATCTGCATCAGCGCCATCGGCAGCTTTGCCGTTTCGACCCGCAACGCCGCGGCGGCCGCCGACTCGCGCACGCCGACGCGCGTCAGATATTCGTGCAGGGCAGGCGTGATCGTGAGCGTGCGTGCGGACATTAGAGTCTCCAACCTAGGGCGGCTAACCTTAGCCGATGTCGGAGTCCGCGCAAATTGTCTGGTCGCCGCTGGTCCGGACGCTGTCGGACGGCATCGCCGCCGCGTCGCCGCGGCCGCGCGTGATCGGGATCAGCGGCGCGCAGGGGAGCGGCAAGACGACGCTCGCCGAGTTGCTGACCGATGCGCTCGTTACGGGCGGGCTGCGCGCGATGACCTGTTCGCTCGACGATTTCTACTGCACGCGGGCCGAACGCGCCGAGCTCGCGCGGACCGTACACCCGCTGCTGATCACGCGCGGCGTGCCCGGCACGCACGACGTCGAACTGTGCGAGCGCACGCTCGTCGCGGTGCAACGCGAACCGACCGCGATTCCGCGCTTCGACAAAGGGCTCGACGATCGCGTCGACGCCGCGCGCTGGCCCGTCGTCGGACCGGTCGACGTCGTCGTGTTCGAGGGTTGGTGCCTCGGCGCGCGGCCGCAGTCGGACGCGGCGCTCGCCGTGCCGATCAACGAGCTCGAACGCCGCGACGACGCCGACGGCAGCTTCCGCCGATATGTCGATGCGCAGCTGGCGCAACGCTACCGGTCGCTGTTCGAGCGCGTCGACCGCTGGATCTACCTGCGCGTGCCGGACTTCGCCGCGGTGCTGCGCTGGCGCGGCGAGCAGGAACAGGCGTTGCCGCCGGAACGGCGCATGGACCCGGCTCGGCTCGAGCGTTTCGTGGCGCACTACGAACGGATTACGCGCTCGATGCTCGACGACGCGCCGGCACGCGCCGACACGACCGTGATGTTGGACAATCGGCATCGGATTGCGAACGTCGTCACACGGGTGCGGACAGCGTGACCGATGGTGCGTACGACGTGAAGTAGGCGCACGACGGTGCGCTTGGGTTCCAGCACCGGCATCCTGTTCGCGGGACACGCTGCCAGTACGTCCATGTAAGCTCCCTCTCGGCATCCCTGCCTCGAGAGGTTCCCGCGAACAGGATGCCGGTGCTGGAACCCGTCGAGCGTCGTGGTACGTCCATGGGTGGCGCGCGCGTTCGTTCAGATTCGGTTCAGCGCGGCGACCGTATCGTCGGTGCGTTCGGATAGAAGCAGTTCAGGAGACGTGTCATGAAGATCTCTCAGTTGTTGGCAGTCGGTGCACTGGTTCCGTCGTTCGCGTTCGCGGGCACGTACGAGCAAGCGCGCGTCGTCGGCGTCCAACCGATCTACACGACCGTGAGCACGACCGTGCCGCGCGAGCAATGCACACAGCAACGCGTGCAGACCGGTTCGGGCGGTGGCGTGTCGCCGGCGCCGACGGTACTCGGCGCGCTGACCGGCGGTTTGCTCGGCGCAGCCGTCGCGAACGGCCACAACAACCAAGCGGCCGGCGCGGCGATCGGTTCGGTGTTCGGCGGTGCGGTCGGATACGACATCGCGCGCCGCAACGCGACGCCGGCGTATACGACGTACGGCACGCAGGAAGTCTGCAC
>DASRZO010000381.1:0-3453 GCA_035686405.1 Pseudomonadales bacterium
GCCTCGAGCGCGGCCGGTATGCGCGCAGGTTCGTCGTGCCAGCGTTCCATCGTCATCACGATCGAGCTGCCGACGACGACGCCGTCGGCCAGCGGCGCGACCATTCTCGCGGAGGCACCATCTTTGATGCCGAAGCCGACCATGATCGGCAACGACGTACGGGCTCGGATTTTCTCGATCTGCTCCCCGACGCCATCGACCGCCAGGTGATTCGCGCCGGTCACGCCGCGCAACGCAACGTAGTAGATGAAGCCGCTCGCTTGTGACGCAATGCGTTCTATGCGGCTGGGTGTGCTCGTTGGGGCGATTAGGAAGATCAGATCCAAATCGTGCTCGCGCATCACTGTGCCGAACTCGCCTGCTTCTTCCGGCGGCAGATTCACGACGATCATCCCGTCTACGCCCGCGGCGATCGCGCGATCGACGAACTGGCGATAGCCCATGCGTTCGACAGAGTTGAAATATCCCATCAACAAGACCGGCGTCGTCGCGTCGTCGGTACGAAACTGCGCGACGATGTCGAGAACGTCGACCAGCCGGGTGCCGACTGCAAGCGCGCGCTCGGAACTCCGCTGAATCGCCGGACCTTCGGCCTCCGGGTCGGAAAACGGAACGCCCAGTTCGAGCACGTCGGCACCGCCGGCCACGAGTGCATGCAATGCCGGCGCGGTCGTCGCGCGATCGGGATCGCCGGCAGTTATGAATGTCACCAATGCCTTGCGTCGGGCCGAACGCAGTTCCGTCAGACGTCGTTGCAGCCTGTTCACACCGAAATACCGTCGAGTGCCGCCACCGTCAGAATGTCTTTGTCGCCGCGGCCCGAGAGATTGACGATCACGACTTCGTCACGCGGTGCATGCGGCGCGTATTCGCGCACCCACGCAAGAGCGTGACTCGATTCGAGTGCCGGCATGATTCCTTCGATGCGCGTGAGGTAGTGAAACGCAGCGAGGGCCGCCTCGTCGTTGACCGTCACGTAGTCGGCACGGCCGAGGTCCTTGAAGTAGGCGTGTTCGGGACCAACCCCCGGATAGTCGAGCCCTGCCGAAATCGAGTGCGTCTCTTTGATCTGCCCGTCTTCGTTCGCGAGGAGATACGTGCGATTGCCGTGCAACACGCCCGGTACGCCGGCCGTCAGCGACGCCGCGTGCTGACCGGACTCGAGCCCGTGACCGCCCGCTTCGACGCCGACGAAGCGCACCGACGTATCGTTGACGAACGGATAGAACAAGCCCATCGCGTTCGACCCACCGCCGACGCACGCCACCAATACATCCGGGAGCCGGCCGGTCTGCTGCAGACACTGCGCGCGCGCTTCGCGGCCGATGACCGATTGAAAGTCGCGAACCATCTCCGGATACGGATGCGGACCGGCTACCGTTCCAATGATGTAGTGGGTGTTCTCCACATTCGTCACCCAATCGCGCATGGCTTCGTTCATCGCGTCCTTCAACGTCTTCGATCCGGACGTCACGGGAATCACCTGCGCACCCAGCAGCTTCATGCGATAGACGTTGAGACTCTGACGCTTGATGTCCTCCGACCCCATGTAGACCTGGCATTCGAGACCCAAGCGCGCAGCGACCGTAGCGGTTGCAACGCCGTGCTGGCCCGCTCCGGTCTCGGCGATGATCCGCCGCTTGCCGATGCGCTTCGCGAGCAACGCTTGACCGACGGTGTTGTTCACCTTGTGCGCGCCGGTGTGATTCAGGTCTTCACGCTTCAGGAAGATCTGTGCGCCCCCCAACTCACGCGTTAGGCGCTCCGCGAAATACAACGGGGTCGGTCGCCCGACGTATTGCGCCAGATCGTGAGCCAGTTCGCGCTGAAAGTCCGGATCGTTTTTCAGCTCGTGATATAGCGCGGCGAGTTGATCGAGCGCGTTGAACAACGTCTCCGCCACGAAGCGACCACCGAAACGGCCGAAGTGACCATCGGGTGTCGGCGCGTCATAAAACTCGTTCGCTCCGTCACCGCGCACGCCGCACCTCCTGCATGAATGCCGCAATCTTGTTCGGATCCTTCTCGCCCTTCGTCGTGCCTTCCACGCCACTGCTGACATCGACGGCGTACGGGCGCATCCGAGCGATCGCCTCTGCTACGTTGTCGGGCGTCAATCCACCCGCGAGGATCAGCGGCTTGTCGGCTTCGCGCGGCCACTTCGACCAATCGAATGCCCGACCCGTACCGCCCTGAATGCCCGGCACCGCGGCATCGAGCATCAGCGCGGCTGCGTGCGGATATAGGCGCAGCGTTCGCTCGACGTCGACGTCGTCCGACACGCGAATCACCTTGATGAACGGGAGTCCCGCAGCCTTGCACGTGTCGTCGGTCTCGTCGCCGTGGAATTGCAGCAAGTCGATTCCGGCGTCGTCCGCGATCCGCCGAACGACTTCGGTGGCGGCATTCACGAACAGGCCGACGCTCGCTACGAACGGCGGCAACGCCGCGATGATGTCCTTGGCGCGCGCCGGTTCGACGTAGCGGGGGCTGGCCCGATAGAAATTGAAGCCGAGCGCATCGCAGCCGGCATCGATCGCGGCCCGCGCATCGGTCGCGCGCGTGATTCCGCAGATTTTTGCCCTGACCCGCATCCGACCGACCCGCGAAAAGCGCGGTAGTCTACCAGACGTCGCCCGCAGCTCGGAGGATCGCCGGCGGACGCGAGCGCGCGAATTCGAACGCCGAACCGTACGACACCTCATGCAGATAGAGGCCGGTCGGCGGCGCCGTTGCTCCAATCGACGCACGATCGCGTGCGAGCAACGCATCCGCGACCCACGACGATTCTCTGTCGCCGCGTCCGACCTCATTCAGCGCTGCTGCGATGTTCCGAACCATGTGTTGCAGGAAGGCGTTCGCCGTCACGTCGATGACGACGAAGTCGTCGAACCGCCTCACTTCGAGCGAGAACACACAGCGAAACGGCGACTTCGCTTGGCACGCGGCGCTGCGAAACGTCGTGAAGTCGTGCTCGCCGATCAAGCTACGCCCCGCCCGATGCATCGCTGCCTCGTCGAGCACGCGCGCGGACCACGTCGCATATTGGCGCGCAATCGCGGGCGCGCGCGTCGCCTCCACGAACACGTACAGATAGCGCCGAGCCGTAGCGCTGAAACGCGCGTGAAATGCCGCGTCGACTGGGGTCGCCCACAACACGGATACGTCGTCCGGGAGCAGGCTATTGGTACCGCGCACCCAGGCGTCCACGGGTCGCTCGTAGGCGGCGTCGAAGGAGACGACCTGCTGGGTAGCGTGAACGCCCGCGTCGGTGCGGCCGGACGCCGTCACGTGAACCGGGGCTGCTGCGATGCGACCGAGCGCTTCTTCGAGAACGTGCTGAATCGAACGGGCATTCGGCTGGCGTTGCCAGCCATGAAATGCACTACCGTCGTATTCGATCCCGAGCGCAAGCCGAGAAGCGATTGCCGTCTACTCCGTCGGAACGAGACG
>DASRZO010000382.1:0-7106 GCA_035686405.1 Pseudomonadales bacterium
GAACGATCCGGCGAGTTTGTCGAGCAACAACGCGTGGGCGCTACACGTCGACGCCGCCGACAACTTGTGGATCGGCACCGAAGACGGTGGGCTGAATGTGTGGCGCGCCGAAGCAAGGGCGCGCGGCGAGGTGCGTTTCGAGCACTACGGGCCGGCGAACGGATTGCCGAGCCCGGTCGTCTACGCCGTACTGTCCGATTCGCTCGGCGACATCTGGATCAGTTCGAACCACGGCCTCGCGCGGCTGCACCCGGACACCGGCGAAGTGCAGAAGTACGACGTCGGCAACGGCCTGCCGAACGAGTTCAACACCGGCGCGCAGTTCCGCTCCGACGGCGGCGAGCTGTATTTCGGCGGCGTCAGCGGCTTCAGCTACTTCAAACCGGAGTCGATCCGCACCAACGCGCATCCGCCGCAACTCGCACTGACGCGCGTGCAGATCATGAACCGCGACGTCGCGCCGGCGACGTCGATCGAACTCGGCTTTCGCGACCAATTGATGACGCTCGAATACGCGGCGCTCGACTTCACCGCGCCGCAGCGCAACACCTTCAAACACCGCCTCATCGGATTCGACGAAGCGTGGGTCGACGACGGTCCGCTGCATCGCGCGACGTACACGAACCTCGCGGCCGGCGAATACGCGTTCCAGGTGATGGCGGCGAACAACGACGGCGTGTGGAGCACGCAGCCACTGACGGTGAACTTGCGCGTCGCGCCGCCGCCGTGGGCGACGCCGTGGGCGAAGACCGGCTACGTGCTGCTCGCGCTCGCGCTGTTGTGGATGGTCTATCGGGCTCAGGCGCGCCGGCTCGCGGTCGCACGGCAGATCCACAACACGAACCTGCAACTGCGCGCGGAAATCGAAGAGCGCCAAGCGCAGGAGCGCGCGCTGATCCGCGAGCGCGAGAACGCACAGCGCTATCTCGACATCGTCGAAGTGATGATCCTCGCGCTCGGCGCGGACGGCACGGTCCGGCGCGTCAACCAGAAAGGCACACGCGTATTCGGCTACACGGAGAACGAGCTGATCGGCGCCGACTTCTATCAAAAGCTCGTGCCGGACGACGTCAGGGAGCGCCTGCGCAAACAGTTTCAGTCGGTGGCGCAGTACGACTACTTCGAAGCGCCGATCGTCACGAAGGACGGCGCGCAGCGGTTGATCGCGTGGCACACCACTCCGCTGCCGGCGACCGACGTCGAGCCGCGCGGGCTGCTGATCTCGGGCACGGACGTCACGCAGGTGCGCCAGCTCGAGCAGCAGCTGCGCGATTCGCAGCGAATGGATGCGCTCGGCACGCTCGCGAGCGGCATCGCGCACGACTTCAACAACATCCTCACGTCGATTCTCGGTTTCGCGCAGCTCACCCAGGCGACGCTGGCGCGCGGCAGCGCCGCCTCGCAATACCTCGATAGGCTGCAGATGTCGGTCGACCGCGCGAAAGCGTTGGTGCAGTCGATCCTCACGTTCGGTCGGCGCGCCCGTCAAACGCAGCGGCCCACGTCGCTCGCCGCGATCGCGCTCGAAGCGCTGCAATTGCTGCGGCCGTCGTTGCCGGCGAACATCGAGATCGTCAATCGCATCGACGAGCGCGCGGGTTCGGTATTCGCCGATCCGACGCAACTGCATCAACTGGTCATGAACCTCTGCACCAACGCGTATCAAGCGATCGGCGAGCGCGGCGGCACGATCGAGATCGTCGTCGAGCCGCACGAGGTCGGGCTCGACGAAGCGCGTTCGAATCCGGCACTCGTGACAGGACCGCACGTGCGGCTGTCGGTCAGCGACACCGGTGCCGGCATGGACGAAGTGACGAAGGCGCGCATCTTCGATCCGTTCTTCACGACGAAGCGACCCGGTGAAGGCACCGGCCTCGGCCTGTCCGTCGTGCACGGGGTCGTCTCGCAACTCGGCGGCGTGATCAGCGTCGTCAGCGCGCCCGGGCGCGGCTCGCGGTTCGACGTCGTGCTGCCGCGCTGCGCCGAAGTGGCGGTCGTCGCCGCGAACGAAAATCCGACCGATCCGGCGGCGCGCGGCGGCGAGACGATCCTCTTCGTCGACGACGAACCGGACGTGCAGCAGAGCGTGCAGGGTCTACTCGAGCTGCTCGGCTATCGCGCGCTGACGGCGTCGAGCGGCGCCGAAGCGCTGCGCCGGTTCCGCGAACATTCGAACGAGATCGATCTCGTGATCACCGACCGTACCATGCCGGGCATGCTCGGCAGCGATCTCGCCCGCGAACTGCGCGAAATCCGGCCGGATCTGCCGATCATTCTGATCACCGGCGGTGCCACCGATGCGTTACCGGTCGACTCAATCAGCCGCCTGCTGCACAAACCGTTCACCAAAGACGATCTCGGCGCTGCGATCCGCAGCGCGATGCCACGACGCGCGGCGAACGGGCTGTAACGACGCTTCCGACTTCCGACCGAACTGCGCCTCTCACTGCGCCCACCGACCCACGCCCCAACGACCTGTAAAAGGCTCGCCCATCCAAGTGCATCGAGGGGCGCGGGTACGCTTTCGCCAGCGAAAGAATTGGGCTTTGACGCTGAACTTGTGGTAATACTCCGCGCAGGGAGGGCCGGCGCGAAGCCACGATTCACAAATTCGCGCGCTATACAGCCAAACGATCGAGAGGAAACATGGCAGGTCAACGCATCACCGGCACCGTCAAATGGTTCGACGACGCAAAGGGGTTCGGCTTCATCGAGCGCGAAGGCGGACCGGACGTATTCGTGCATTTTCGTGCGATCAACGGCACCGGACGCCGCACGTTGCACGAAGGGCAACGCGTGAGCTTCGAAGTCACCCAAGGCAAGAAAGGCCCGCAAGCCGAGAACGTCAATCCCGAGTGAGTCGTTCGCCGCGGCTGCCGTTGCTGCGCTCGCCGCAGGCACGGTCCGCGCAAGGTCACCGATGATTCGTTATGCCCGCTACGCCGGCCTCGCGGTCGTGTTTCTGTGGTTCGCGCTCGGCGGCATCTCGCACTTCACGAACGTCGATTTCTTCCTCGCGATCATGCCGCCGTACGTGCCGTTCCCACGCGCGGCCGTCTACGTCAGCGGCGTCTTCGAGATCCTGTTCGCGATCGGCATCGTCATTCCGGCGACGCGCGCGGTCAGCGGCATTCTGTTGATCCTGCTGACGCTCGCCGTGACGCCGGCGAACGTGTACATGTGGCAGCATCCCGAGTTGTATCCGAACGTCGCACCGGCGCTGCTGTCCGGCCGGCTCGTGTTGCAGGTATTGCTGCTGTGGCTCATCTGGTGGAGTACGCGGACGCCGCGCACGGCGCCGGAACCCGCGAACGCATGACCGGAGCGCCTTGGTACCTCTACATGCTGCGCTGTGACGACGGCAGCGTGTACACCGGCATCACGACGGACGTCGAACGGCGCTTCGAAGAGCATCGCAGCGGACGGCGCGGTGCGCGCTATCTGCGCGCGCGCCGCCCGATCGAATTGTTGTACGCGATGGCGGTCGGCGATCGATCGGCGGCGTCGGTTGCCGAATACGCCGTGAAATCGCTCGAGAAATCTCAGAAGGAAGCGGTTGCGGCCGGCACGCTGTCGCTCGACGACGTGATCGAGCGTCGCACGCGGCGGCGCTCACAGCGCGATGGTTCGGACCGCTCGGTGACCTGACAGCAGCACCATCGAATTCGGTGCGAACGAATGCCAGCCCGGGTCGTCCGACAGCGGTTCCGAGCTGACGATGACCGAGCCCGCGTGCACCGTGTCGACCATCCGGCACACGCCTTCCTCACAGACGTAGCGTTGTCCTTGGTTGATGTGCAGCGACGATCCTTCGTCGGGTTCGTCCGTCGTGTAGCGCACCGCGACTGCATCGATGCCGTTGGTGAGTACAGCGTTGATGTACAGATGCTCGCCGGGCGCTTGTTCGAACATCAGCGTCGACACGCGTTCGATCGTGCGCTGGAACGCACGCCCCATCGCCTCCGCGTCCGGGCTGGCGTCTTCCTGATCGAGTTCGTCGAGCAACAGCGCGAAGAAATGCTCGGAGTCCGTGCTGCCTTGAATCGCCTCGAAGCGCGCGTCGGACAACGTCGCCAACAAAGGTCGCCGAATCCGGCCGAAGCCCCCGATGTCGCCGTTGTGCATGAACGACCACCGATCGACGACGAACGGGTGGCAGTTGAGTTCGGACACCGCAAGCTGTTGCGTCGCCGCGCGTACGTGCGCGAGCACGCAGCCGCTCGACACGACGCGCGCGATCTCGTGCAGATTCGCGTTGTTCCAAGCCGGCGATACGCCGCGGAAGCGGCCCGGCCATGGGCTCAACTCCGGCACGTACCAAACGACGCCGAAGCCGTCGCCGTTCAGCGGCTCCTCGCCTTCGCGGGAATCGAAGCTCTGGTTGATCAGCGAATGCTCGGGCTCGGTGACGAGCGCGCTCAGCCGAATCGGCTCGCCTTGATAGAACGTGAAGCGGCACATGCGGACGCACCCCGGCGGCGCCCCGCAGCGCGAGGCATCGAACTGAAGTCTAGGCGATAAACGGCGGGGTCAGTGGAAGACGTCGCCATCCGGACGATTCATCGTCGGACGTTCGCCGTCCGATTCCTGGATGTGTTCGTTGGGGTCGACACCGGCGTGTTCGAACGCGCTCTGCACCGACTCGGCGATGCACGCCGGGCACATCCCTTCTGCGATCAAACCTTCGAGCACCATGCTGATGACGTCGTATACAGACAACGTCTCTTCGTGCTCTTCGTTGTAGCGCCACAGAATGTCTTCGACGTTACGTACGACGGTTTGGCTGCGCACGTCGTCGCGCATGCGGCGCCCTTCTTCGTCATCCTTCGCGGACATCGCGACATTCACCGGAGGTGGAAAGGTTCGCAGGAATACGCGATCACCGACGCAAGATCAAGAGCCGTCGCCGACCGCATCCGCGGTGCCGAGCGCATCCGCCGACGTCCACAACGGGCTCGACGCTTTCATGAAGCGCAGCATCATCAGCATGCTCGCGACGTCGGTCCCCTCAGCGCAGTCGGTCAGCGTCGATTCGTACCAGAAGAACTCCGTCTTCGGCGTTTCGCTGACCGCGATCACGCGCCCGCGCGCGACGTAGTCGGTTTCGACGAACATGGGTCCGTTTAGGTGCTGCACTTCGATCGCACCGAAGAGACCGACCACCGGACCGGTGCTCTCGAGCAATGCCGGCTCGACCGCGCGCATCGCCCGCACCATCAGGCTCGGCGGCAACGCGGGCCGGCCCCAACGACTGGCGGACGTGTATTCGGCGAGCGGCTCCGTGATCACCGCGAGGCGTTCGTCGAGCGCCGCCTGCGCAACGCGCGTCGGAATGTCGCTGCACGCGGCGCCTTGCGTCAGGCCCGCGAGAATGCGCAGATCTTCCGCCTCCGGCACCAACTGCAAACGTTGTCGCAACGCCGAGTTCGCGTCCGGCCGGCCCACCGACGCCGTGCCGTCCGCGACGCGTTCGGCCGGCCCGGGGCCGGCGCGCGGATGATCCATCCAGACTTCGATCCGCACATCGTCCGCCGCACGCATCGGCGCGACGGCATGACATTGAACCGGTTCGCAATGGCGCGTCGCATAGCGGAAGTACAACGACAAGTTGCCCGACTGCCACCAACGCGGACCCAGCAGGTGCAGCAACAGCGGCGGGAACTGTTCCATGTGCAGCGAACCGGCGACCGTGCCGCCGCGAAAGCCGAGCTTCTGCGCAGTGGCGTCGTCGTGGATGCTGCCCTTCTGGTGCGCGCTCGAGTTGCGCGGCTCGCGTACCGGCCCGGCCCATACGCCGCCCCCGAGCGGCCATGCGCTGAATTGCGTCATCGTCGTTGCCTCCTCGGCTCGGGCGCATGCGTCGTTCGAGTATACGCGCCGAACGCCGCGGCCAGTCGCGGCAATCGCACTCAGCGTCGACAGTCAGACCGCTCGGCCGTTCGCAACGCGTCGAGCAGCGCGGCCGTGCGGCGTCCGGCGAGGACGATTTGGCGCTGCGCATCGGCGCGCATCGTGCGCCGGTATTCGCTCCCGAGCGCGAGCGGGGCCATCGCATTCGGCGTCGCTGCCGCCATCGCCGCGCGCACCGCCTCGGTATAGACGTCGCGCGCCGCCAGATCGCGACCGTCCGCCGCCCACACCGCGAAATCGCGCGGCGCATCGACGATCGCGACATCGCTCGCGCGCGTCGCGATCGCGCGCGCGCTCGCCCGCGCCGCGGTTTCCAGATAGCTGAAGCGCCGTTCGGCACCGAGCGCGCCGTCCCACAACGCGTGCAGGTTGCCGCCGCCGTCGAGCGGCACGTCGTTGCCGCCGCGGTCGCCGCGCAGGAATGCGGGTGCGCCGAACATCGCCGTCGTATGCAACGGTTGATGTAGATCCGCCATCAAATGCAGCAACCAACTGAGCGCGAGCGCGCGATCCGCGACCGGCGCCTCGCACCACGTCGTCGTGAGCATCGACATCGCCTGGACGATGTCGAGTCGGCTTGGATCGAGACCCGGACTCCACGCGAGCGACGGCGGCGCCTGCGCGTCGCTGCGTTCGTCGGCGGCGCTCAGGTACAACGGCAAGTTGACGTAGTGCCACGAACCGTGACTGAAGCGCGCGATCAGCGCGCCGCGCGTGGGCTCGGACTCGTCGTCGAACCGTCGCGCGTAGTCGGCCCATGCGCCCGCGCGCGCGAAATACCAACGACCGCGCTCGGCCGCACCGGCATCGGCGAGGCGCGCCGGCAGCCGCGCTTCGAAATCCTCGCGAAAGCGCGGATGGGCGCGCAACAGTTCGACCGCCCACGCGCGCGTCGTCTCCGGCAGCGCGTCGTACGCGATCAACGCCGAGATCAGATGGCCCGTGTCGTTCCATGCGAACGCGCCCGGCGCCGCGAATAAGAGAGCGAGCGCCAGTGCGGGCACGACGCGCCGCGCGCGACCTTCTAATTCAGGTGCCTTATTCATATCATCCGAGCCATTGCAACCCTCAGACAGATCACGCCATGAACAATCCGGAAACCGTCCCGGTCCTCGTCGGCATCAGCCAACTCGAGCAACGCGTCGCCGACCCCGCGAAGGCGAAGGAACCGTTGGAGCTGATGATCGACGCCGTGC
>DASRZO010000383.1:0-2348 GCA_035686405.1 Pseudomonadales bacterium
CCGGTCACGTCGGCGTACGTTTCGACGTCGGCGAGCGCAGGACGCGTCACGAATACGATCACGATCGCGCACGCACTCAAGCCGGAGCGAACGCTGCGGTAGGCGCCGTTGTAGAAGTGCCGCGTCATGGTACGACGATCACGTCGCCGCTCTTCAGCACGATGTTCTGCTCGAGATCGCGGCCGCGTTCGACGTCGGAGTAGTGGAACTTGAACGCCTGTTGCTGGCCTTCGACGCGGCGGATGATCTTGATGTCGTCGATCGCGGCGAACTTCGCCGTGCCGCCGGCGAGGCTCAACGCCTGCACGACGTCGAGGCTCTTCGTGAACGGATACATGCCCGGCCGGTTCACCTTGCCGAGCACGTACACGCGATTGCCCATCACCTCTTTGATGCCGACGTCGACCACCGCCGCGGTCACGAAGCGCGTCAGCGCTTTTTCGAGTTGCTCGCGCAACGCATCGGTGGTGATGCCTTCGACATCGAGCTCGCCGACGAGCGGATAGGTGATGCGGCCGTCCGGCGACACCCGCACTTCGCGCGTCAAATCCGGCTCGCGCCAAACCGAGATCGACAGCAGATCGCCGGGCTGTATGCCATAGCGATCGCCGGCCACGCCGTCGTTCGCGATCGCGACACTCGGCGCCGGTAGGGCGACGGTGCCGGAGTTGGTCGCCGGCGAACTGCTCGACGTTGCGTAGCTCGATGCCGAACTGCCCGCAGCGCTTGCACGGGCGCGGTCGTCCATCGTTTCGACCGGATGCGGTTTGATCGAGTATTGCTCGAGCAGCGGACCGACGCTGGGGCTCGGCTGCGGACGCGCCTGCGAGCTGTCGTTAGGCGTATCGTTGGGCTGCGCGGGTGCGGCGGCCGGCGCCTGCGACTTCGAATCGTCCGAACTAGACGACGCCGAGGCGCCGTTCGAGCTCTGGTTCCACCACGGCGGGAGCTCGGCACCCGCATCGACCGCGACGATCGCTGGAGCGCAGGCGAGCGCAGCGAACAGATGGCGACGGATGTTCATGCTGACCTCCTGCGTGGGCCTTCGTGCAGCGCATCGAAGCCGTCAGGCCGTTCTGCGATAGAGGTATTTTTCGTAGAGGTATTTCTTGAACTCGACCAACACGTCTTCGGGCTCGATGCGCTCGCTGGTGAGCTCCGAGAGCCGCGCATACAGACGGGTTTTTTCGAGTCCCGACATCAGCAGCAGACTGATGTCCTCACGGTCGACCCGGCGTCCGTTCGTCAGGTCTTCGTTGAAGATGCGGTCGAGCGAGCTTTCGTCGAGATCGAAGTAGCTCATCATTTCGTTGCCGAACTCGACGAACACCGGCAACAGCGTCGCGCCGCGCGTTTCCGTGTCGTGCAACGGCGAGAGACGATTCAGCACGTGTCGCAACGCGAAGCGGATCAGATCCGACTCCGTCACGGCGAGCCGATCCGAAATCACTTTGAGCTTGCGTAGGTCCGCGCCCGACAACCTCACCGAGTATGCGCGACTGTCTTTGTCCGTCGACACGGGTCTCCCCCTTTCATTGTCTTTCGCTGCGGAGCAATCGCGCGGTCCCCACACGTTGTATTGCTCATCGCATGCGACTGTGGGCCGGCAATATTGCATTCCGATGTCAGTCCCATGACGGTTTCAATACGATTGTGTGCATTCGCGTTGCGACGAACGACAACATGAGTGCGACACCAAGCAACCAAATACTCGCCGGCACCGGCACCGGTACACCGAAGTCCAGCAACGCGACGAAGTCTTGATAATCACGGTCGGCTTTTTTCGCGACGAGATCTTCGAAAGCGAGCAGATACATGCCGGTCGCGAAGGCGGTACCGGCGAGCGGACCGCCGACGAAATCGCCGCCGGTACCGCGATACGCATAGAGATGATCGAAGCGATCGCCGTTCAACGACAAATCGCTATAGAAGGTATCGCCGGTCGGCGTTGCGAGAAAAAAGCCCAATCGATCGCCGTGCAGCGTCCCCTCGGCGCGACCGTTTACCGAGATTCGATAACCGCCGCCCGTCGCCGCGAACTGCACCGTCGAGTCGGCTCCCGCGGCGTCGGGGCCGTCGAACAGCGTCAATCGCTCACGCGGCGAGTCCGCCGAATAAACGCCGAAACGGTTTTGCGCTGCGAAGCCGGCGAGTTCGATCACGATCGTAGCGTCGAGTTGCGCCGGCACCGACCAAGTGCGGTCGTCGGCGATACAGTCGGCCGCATTCAGCGCGCCGTTGCCGAGCGTCGAGTCGAACACCGATTGCAGCGTCGGCTCGCCCGATCCGGCACCGAAGGTGCACACAGCCGCGACAGGGCCTGCACACACCAGCGTACACACGAGCAG
>DASRZO010000384.1:0-12828 GCA_035686405.1 Pseudomonadales bacterium
TGTGGGCGACCGGGATGTCGGACGCACGCAACCCCTGGCCGTCGAGGCGCGGGTACGCGCAACTCGCGGCGGCCTGCGCCAGTGTCAAATCGTCAGCGGCCGGCCGCTCGATCTGACGGTTGCACCCGGACGCGAGCACCATGGCCAGGATCGCCGCGCAACCGCTTCGCATCGTCATCGCTCCGACACCCGCGAACCTCAGCCGGCGAGCAAGGCCTTCGACCGGATCTCCTGAATCTCGTCGCGCAGCTGCGCCGCTTCTTCGAACTCGAGGTTGCGCGCGTGTTCGAGCATTTCCTCTTCCATCTTGCGCAACAGCTTGCCGAGCGCGGTCGGATCGTGCGGTAGATCGGCGCGATAGCGCGACCCTTTCTCTGCCACCTTCCGCTTCGGTGCTTGTCCCGGTACCGGCAAACGCGCGCCTTCCATCACGTCGGCGACCGCTTTCTCGATGCTCTTCGGTGTGATGCCGTGCGCTTTGTTGAATTCGATTTGCTTCGCACGACGCCGTTCGGTCTCGCCGAGCGCTCGCTGCATCGAGCCCGTCATCAGATCCGCGTACAGGATCGCGCGGCCACGCACGTTGCGCGCCGCGCGGCCAATCGTCTGAATCAACGAGCCGCCCGAACGCAGGAACCCTTCCTTGTCGGCGTCGAGCACCGCGACGAGCGCGACCTCGGGCATGTCCAGCCCTTCGCGCAGCAAGTTGATGCCGACCAGCACGTCGAATTCGCCCATCCGCAAATCGCGGATGATCTCCATGCGCTCGACCGTCTCGATGTCGGAATGCAAATAGCGCACGCGGATACCGTGCTCATCGAGATATTCGGTCAGATCTTCGGCCATGCGTTTCGTCAGCGTCGTCACCAACACGCGATCGCCCTGCGACAGCGTCGTGTGGATCTGCTGCAGCAAGTCGTCTACTTGCGTCGATGCCGGACGCACCTCGACGACCGGATCGACGAGACCCGTCGGACGCACGACTTGCTCGACCACCTGCCCCGCGTGCGCTTGTTCGTACGGACCCGGCGTCGCCGAGACGAAGATCATCTGCGGTGCGAGGCGTTCCCATTCGTCGAATCGCAGCGGTCGATTGTCGAGCGCCGACGGCAGTCGAAAGCCGTACTCGACCAATGTCTCTTTGCGCGAGCGATCGCCTTTGTACATGCCGCCGATCTGCGGCACCGTCACGTGCGACTCGTCCACGATCAGCAGCGCGTCCTTCGGCAAATAGTCGAACAGCGTCGGCGGCGGTTCGCCGGGCTGGCGGCCCGAGAGGAAGCGCGAATAGTTCTCGATGCCGCTGCAGTAGCCGAGCTCGCGAATCATCTCGAGATCGAAGCGCGTGCGTTGTTCGAGCCGCTGCGCCTCGACGAGCTTGTTGTGCGAGGTGAGGTACTGCAGCCGATCGGCGAGCTCGTCTTTGATGTCGTCGAGCACGGCGAGAATCCGTTCGCGCGGCGTCACGTAGTGCGTTTTCGGGAAGATCGTGAAGCGCGGCACGCGATTGATCACTTCGCCGGTCAGCGGATCGAACGTCGACAAGTTGTCGATCACGTCGTCGAAGAGCTCGACGCGGATCGCTTCCCGTTCCGACTCCGCCGGAAACACGTCGATCACGTCGCCGCGCACGCGGTACGTGCCGCGGCCGAACGCCATGTCGTTGCGCGTGTACTGCAGCTCGGCGAGCCGCACGAGGATGTAGCGCTGATCGACGCGATCGCCACGGTCGAGGTGCAGCACCATCTTCAGATACGAACCGGGATCGCCGAGGCCGTAGATCGCCGACACCGACGCGACGATGATCGTGTCGCGCCGCTCGATGATCGCCTTCGTCGCCGACAGCCGCATCTGCTCGATGTGCGCGTTCACCGACGAATCCTTCTCGATATAGGTGTCGGACGACGGTACGTACGCCTCGGGCTGGTAGTAGTCGTAGTACGAGACGAAGTACTCGACCGCGTTGTACGGGAAGAACTCCTTGAACTCGCCGTAGAGCTGCGCCGCGAGCGTCTTGTTCGGCGCGAGCACGAGCGTCGGCCGATTGACCGCTGCGATCACGTTGGCCACGGAGAATGTCTTGCCGCTGCCGGTCACGCCCAACAACGTCTGGTGCGCGAGCCCGGATTCGATCCCGTCGATCATCTGCGCGATCGCCGCCGGCTGGTCGCCGGCCGGCTTGTATTTCGAGACGACGGTGAAGTCGTTGACCGCGCGAGGCATCGGTGTACGTCGGCAAATCGGAGACCCGACATTCTAGCGGCATAGGCGGTCCCTCGTTCGATCGCACGAACCCGCTGCTGACAGCGCGTGTCAGGAGCAAACACACCCAGCGTCGCGGATACACTGCTCGACGTCGTTCGAACCCGCGTCACGCGCCCCACCGCCTCCCCTTGCATCCGCACCGACGCTCATTAAACTGGCGCCTCTCCGCATTCCGCCTTAGCTCAGTTGGTAGAGCAACGGACTGTTAATCCGTGGGTCGCTGGTTCGAGCCCAGCAGGCGGAGCCACTTCATCAAGTACTTGGACACCTTCTCGAACGTCTAAGCGCATGCTGCGGGGATTTTGCGGGCATTTCATCCCACACTGATCCGCCGCAGCACTACTCAAGCGCCATCGCCGCTGACGGCTCGGTTGGCGCGCGATGAGTTCGTCAAACGCTACGAGCATGAGCTACCGACCGCGACCAAGTGCTTTCTCGACGACTTCGGAGCGTGCATCAGTCATTTGCGATTGCCGCCCTCGCATCGCCGCGCGATCCGCACCACCAATATGCTCGAGCGACTGTTCGGCGAAGAGCGCCGACGAACCAAGGTCATCCCGCATGCATTCGGCGAACGACCGGTGCTGAAGCTGATGTATTCGGCGCTGCTCCGCGCCAGTCAGACTTGGCAGCGCGTCGCAATCGGCGAACTCGAACTCAAACAAATCGACGAGCTCCGTCGTGAGCTCGACAACGACTTTAGTCAACGCACGGCGTCAGCCGTACTGCCCGCATCCCGTCACAAAATTTCCAGCAAGGAGAAGACTTGACCTCCGTAACAGCATCAGGCGGTCTTCTAAGCTTGCGTGGCGCGGAGCAATGGCCATACCAGTTCGTAATACCCTGATATTTATGGATAAGCCTTAGCCAGCGCTCACACGGGGAACAATCGATGGTCAGGCTCACTAACCACTGTGGGGGATTTCGCCATCGCCTAGCCGTTTGTCGTGACCGCACATTCCCGATGCTTAGGATCAATAGCGATGACTTCGAGCACAGGAAGGACTCATGAAGGCGTCGGCCGCTCTTCTATTGCTCGTCGCGGCGTATGCGCACGCCGGGGAACCCGGCTACAACGACACTCAATCGCAGGTGTCGAGACCGGTCTCGTACATCTGCCAAGGCGTTGTCACGGTGACAATCGCGGGCCGAGAGAGCTCCACGTACTACATCACTCAGCCGATCACGGTTCCGCCAGAGCAAGTCGAGGACCTCGCCGAGGCCTGGGGCGTTCATCTCGACACGAAGCATCAGTATCTCGCAGCGGGGTTGCTTGGCTGGAATGACATCGATGCATGCCGGGCGAAAAGGGAGCGCGGTTTTGAGGAGCCGGGTCAGCGGTGTCGGCACAGTCGTCCTGTAGATCGGATCGGACAGGTCGTCGTGGCGCGCAACTGCATCGAGCTAACGACGGACCCGAGCACATGGCAAACGTACCGCCATTCCCTGATCGAAGAGAACAATCTGAAAGGCATCGCGATGGTTGAAAATGCCTTCACCTATGGCGGACCACTGCCACCCGATGATCGCTTGATGTATTTCTGCGAGTCGTGGTCGAGCGACCACAAGACGCTATATCTATCGGGCCTCTTTGTTGCGAATCCGCCAACGCTAAAAATGTCGCCGGTGGTATCGGCGTGGCGCGCCTACGCGGCGAATACGCTCGGCCTGAAGGGCGGTTGGGCGTCCGGTTGCCACGGCGGCATCGGCCTCGAAGGCATAGAGAAGCACGATGGACGCAGAGAGCTGCTCGCCGTTACCGCAGGCGCGACCCTACACGAAGTGAATTGGACGTTTAGCGCCGCCGCGCCGACGCCGTGAAGCGAGGTGAGCCGATGACGACGTTCTCGCGGCGGCGCTGCTGACGAACTCTGAGTGGCTGAGGATGATCTTCATGCAGAGTGATTGTGGAATAACGAGCAGGGGATCCGTATGAAAGGGCTGATCGCGACGATTCGCTTTGCCGCCGTCATCACCTGGGCAATCTCAGCGCAGTCGTGGGCCGACCCCGAAGGGATACAGCTCGATCAGGGACCCCCTGCTGCAACCTGGCCCGCGGCACAACATCGTCGTCCGGCGCGCCCGCCCGCGGTTATTCTCAGCTCCGCGGTGAACCTGAAGTTTGACGGCGCCGACTGCACGACGCCGACGTATCTGCATTGCACGGAGGAGAACTGCAGCCCCGACCGCCTCATCAACCAGGGACCGGTTGTCGAAATGAAATCGCGCCGTACGTACTTCCTCGACTATCCATGCGACCTGAAGGTCGGCGAGCCGGTGACGTTGATCCTCAGCTTGCACGGCCGGGGTTCGTACGGAAATTGGCAACGCCACTATTTCCCGCTTCTCGACTACAAGGACAAATACCGGCTCGTCGTCGCGACGCCGAATTCGCCGACCCATCAGTGGACCGAGGAAGACGATCTGTATCTCGAGAACATCGTGACGACGTTGGTCGAGCAGATCGGCAAGACGAACGTCAAAGCGCTCTGGCTCGTCGGCCATTCGCAGGGCGGGCTGACCTCGTATCGCCTCATCCGTTTGCCGTTTTTCGCGGATCGGGTCGACGGCCTGTTGAGCCTCTCGGGCGGTCGGCTCGGTTTGAGCACCATCGTTGCCCCCAGCTTCGACCGCCCGGCACCGAACATGCTGCCGCCGACGCCGGAACAAGAACAGCACCGGCAGACAAGCTTCGCCGCAGTGCGTGCGATGCTCGCGGAACTGCCCGACACGGCGTTCTCGTTCATCTTCACGACTGGTGAACGCGAGATGGATTCGTCCGGACTGCCCGCGCTGTCGCCGTGGGCCGACAAGCTCGGCTGTGGCGCGCGCCAGCAACTCGCCGACGTCGTCGACACGAAGGGCGGGTACGTGTATGACGCGTCGGCGCAAGCGACGCCGAACCCGTCGTGGGGTCTGTTGCCGCGCGGTGGTACCGCGAACGTCTTCGAATTCGCTGACTGTGCGTCCGGACGCATCGTTGCCGACGTCGTGCGGCTCGACAAAGGCCACACCGAAGGTCTCGAGCCGAACGTGACGGAGACGTTGGTGAAGCTGATGTTGGAGGCGCCCGGCGGCAAGATTCAGAACGGCCCGTAATGTCATGAAATCGGATTCGGAAGCGGCGCGTTAGTCACCCGTTCGCCGCGCCCTCAGAGAACCTGACGTCGACAGCGACTTTCGCGGGCGCGAGGAAGCCACGGATCGTTGCTCGCGCCGTACCGACTCGCCACACATTTGCGCTTCGACAACGCGGCCAATCACTGAATTGGGACCCATTCAGGTGCCCAATCTACGATCACCTGGCGTCACTCAACGTGATCTGAATTGCTAAGAAGGCAACGCTAAACGTTTGTTTGGATCGCGTTGAGTCACGCTGGATCACGAAATCAGTTCACCGAAAATCCGCGTGTCACCTCACCCCCCCTCCCCCCCAATGGCTCGGCAGAAGTGTGGGGATTTTGCGGGGATCGGTTGTGCACAGTGATGCTTTGTTATGCCTAGCGATGCAACGGGCGCCCGGCAAGTCATTGATTTAGAACCCTACTTCTCTTCCGCCCCGCACTGTTAATCCGTGGGTCGCTGGTTCGAGCCCAGCAGGCGGAGCCACTTCGACCCGAACACCTACACGGAGGTGTTTCAGGTTCGCCTGTACGACGGCGATTACGGTCACCAGTCGTGTAGATCACCGACGCCTCGACGAGCGCACGCCAATTGCTCTCCCAATCGATCAACATCTATGTTAGGCGAACGATTTGGATCAGGGTGTGGATAGGACAGTCGACGTGAATGGCTACGAGCGTTTCTCCGACCTGAATGACGGGCGTCGAAAACGCGAGATCTACCTGTTCTTCTGCATGACCTTCGGTATCACCTGGGGGCTCGCGGCCTTCGCCCTGCTCGCGCCCGGGCTCGTTGCGAGCATTGGCGGCGAGCTGTCTCCGTCTCATCCCGTGTACTTGCTCGCTGTTTATGCGCCTTCACTCAGCGCGCTCACTCTGACGGCGAGCCTTTCAGGTTGGATCGGGATCAGGGCGTGGGGCGCACGTCTGGTGAAATGGCGAGTCTCTCCCGCGTATTGGCTTCTGTTGCTGGCGGGGTGGCCCGTGCTCGATTTCATCGCGCGCGTAGTCGCCTCGCAGCTCGACGGCACGCCGGTCAGCGACACGCTGCTGGCCGGCATCGTGCCGACACCGTTGCACCAGTGGTATCTGGCGCCGTTGGTGTTCATGCTCGGCTCACTTGCTTTGGATGCAGGCCCGTTGGGCGAAGAACCCGGCTGGCGCGGCTACGCGCTCCCGCGCATGCTGCGCGGAGCGCAGGGTCCGGCACAGACCGCCATCGTTCTCGGTGTCGTGTGGGGGGTGTGGCATCTGCCGGCGTTCTTCATCGCCGGCACGTTTCAGCATGACCAATCGATGGGGATCTTCTGGTTGATACTCGGTACGACGCTGTCGTCGATGATCATGACCTGGCTGTATCTACGAACGAATGAAAGCGTTCTCGTGGCCGGGATTCTCGTACACCTCATGAACAACAGCGCCGCGGCACCGCTGTGGGCGACCGATCTCGTCCTGCTCTTGCCTGCGTGTGTCGCGGGGTGGTCGCTGTACAAGAGCAGACCCGGCCCCATCAAAGACGATGCGTACTCTGGTGCAGCGACTCGTACCCCCGGGTAACGCAGCGTAGGCTGGAGGACGCAGCCGCAGCGTTTGCAGCGGTGAAAGGCCAACCAACCGTCGCCCCAGAGGTACGTGTCAGTGGCCTCCGCGCCGCACACGATCTGCACGGCGCCGGCCTTCGGATACGACCAGATGGCGCCGTAGCGCCGGAAGATCGTGCAGTTGCAGTCGAGCACCCAGTCGGGCAACTCGGCGATCTCGAGGCGGACGGCGGTGAAGTGACAGGCGCGGACCATGACGGCGATTCCCCATGGCTCGAGCGATGATTCTACGGGCGTAGCGCAGCGCGGTTCGCCGCTATGATCGGGTCCATGCAACCCGGTGAACACGAGTCCGAGCTCGGCCGATGCCGAGCGTGACGGTGGTGATGGCTTCGAAGGACGTAGCGGTGGCGACTCCCGATACTCATAGAGCAGTCACTGAAGGTCTCGCGCACGCCATCGCGAATTGCCTGCTTCAAGCGCGTCCCAACGGGAACATTAGATTCGCCGTCATGGCGACCGAATCGCCGGGCGGCTAGTCGCGCCTCAACACACCCGTCAGCGTCAGTACCACCACCGCCGACAGCGCCGTCCCCACCAGCACATACACGATGTGCAGCAGCGACCAGAACCACGCCCACGGCCCCTCGGGCGCGAAGCGGCAATAGGTGTCCTGACCCAGGCTGATGACGGGCAGCGCGATGTCGAGCGCGAACTCGAAGACGTTCAACCCCGGACACCCCTTTTCGGTCGCGACTCGCGCGAGATCGAACGGAAACACGTACTCCACCGCCGCGGGGTCGACCTGCAGCGGCAGAAACGGCTGGTCGAACCCCCAGAGCGCGACCGAGTACATCAGCGTGCCCAGCATCACGAACACGACGAACGACAGCATCGCGCGGCCGGTTGAATAGCCGTGATGGCTCACCAGCATCAATAGATTCGGCACCACGCGCGCCCACGGACGATCGATGCGCGCGGCGAGCCGCATGCGGATCTTCTCCACCGCGATGGCATCGGCTTCCTGCGTTTGACCGTGGCGGCGCAACACGCGGCTCAGTTCTTCGTACGGCTGCGGCTTGAAGGTCTCCGCGGTCGGTTGCCCGTTCGGATACTGGCGCCGCAGCCAAGCGATTCTGTTGGCGACGAACTCTCGGCCGAGCCCGCTGCCGAGGCGCTCGTACGTGGCGCCATCCAAATCGAGAAAGCCGGGCGCCGGCCAACCGGTGTCGGGATTGTCGGTGAGGCCGTTCAGCTGCGCGCCGTTCAGCAGGAACCAACCCTGCACCGGCGTGAGCGGCGCGTAGCGCGTGCCGGTCGGATCGAGCGCGCCGATGTTCATCATCACGAGCGTGTTCGAGACACGTAACTGCTGCAGGTTCATCGCCACCGGTCCCCGGCCGCGACCGCCGAAGTTCATGTCGGGGCCGGGCGAGAGCCGCGCATTGGTCATGAAGAAACTGCCGCCGATGGTGGCGGATAGGAAATTGAGTCGCCCCGACGCCTCGAACGGCGTCTGTCCGTCGCCTCCGAGAAACACCGACTCGACCCTGAGATCTTCGCAGTGCAGCGCGCGGCCGCTCGGATTCGTCAGCTTTGCGGCGCTCAAGAACAGGTCACCGACGATGCGCGCTGCGCCGAGCGACACCTCGCCGATCGCCTCGAAGCGATGGCCGTTGCCCGAACTGAGATCGACATTGCCGCCGACGATCATCGAGCGCGCATTGAGCGCCACGTCGCCGCGGCCGTCGATGAACGCGCCTTCGAGGGTCACGTCGCCCTCGACCCGGGTGCCGTCCAGCCGAACGACGCCGTACAGCGTCGACCGCGCGAGCGGTGTCGAGGTGATCGCGAGCCGCCCGCCGATCCGCGCGTTGCTCAAATGGATGGAGCACGCGCCGACGTCCGCCAACTCGCACGCGTAGTCCTCGACGCCGGAGAAGTGCGAGCCGGACAGATCGAGATCGGCCTTGGTCGTGAGGCTCGCGCCGATGAACGCCGGCAGCGTGCAGTCGACGAAGCGGAGCGATAGAAAGCCGCCGCCGCTCAAATCGACCGGGCTGTCGAACCGACACGACCAAAAGAGCAGCGCGATGTCGCCGCGCGTGCGCGCTAGAGGTCGCAGGCGCCCGACGATCTCCGCACCGCGAATACGCAGCGCGCCGCGCAGCGCGGTGCGACTCTCGGCCGTGTCTCCGATCAACGCTTCGAGGAAGGACGCATCGAGTTGGCGCTGCCCCGGCGGCCGCTCCGAAAAATCGGCGACGATGTCCGCCGCGATGGCTGCGAGCAGATGGCGTTCGGCTTCGGCTTTGGGAAACGCAGCGTTCGGCCCGGTGATCGTCATCGCTGTCGGCAGATTGAAAACGACCGCCGCATCATGACACGAACGAGGTCACCCGAGCTTCAGCGACGTCTCCGCGCGTGCGACCTCGCGGCGACGGGTTCGTCGTCGGGGCGCTCGACGTCGACCTGCATCTCGCTGATCGGCCGCCGGATCAACTTCTCGATCGCGCGCAGCCGCGGCCGCTCCGCCGCATCGCACAGCGACAGTGCGACCCCGGACGCGCCCGCGCGCGCCGTGCGGCCGATGCGATGCACGTAGCTCTCCGGCTCGTGCGGCAACTCGAAGTTGAACACGTGGCTGACGGCGTCGATGTCGATGCCGCGCGCCGCGATGTCGGTCGCGACCAACACCCACGCGCGTCCGGATCTGAAGTTCTCGAGCGCGCGTTGACGCGCGTTCTGCGACTTGTTGCCGTGGATCGCTTCCGCGGCGATGCCGACGCGGTCGAGTTGCTCGGCAACTCTGTTCGCGCCGTGCTTCGTGCGCGTGAACACGATCGCGCGCTTCACGTCGCGATCACGCAACAAATGCGTCAACACATGGCGTTTGTCGCCGTTGTCGACGAACACGACGCGTTGGTCGATGCGGTCGACGGTCACCGCTTGCGGGGCCACGTCGACCCGAATCGGATCACGCAGAATTTCGCGCGCGAGTTCGGCCACTTCCTTCGGCATCGTCGCCGAGAACAGCAACGATTGGCGGTCCTTCGGCAACGTCCCGACGATGCGGCGCACGTCGCGGATGAAACCCATGTCGAGCAGCCGGTCGGCCTCGTCGAGCACGAGCATCGACACGCGGTCGAGTCGCGCGAAGCGCTGCCCGATCAGATCGAGCAAACGCCCCGGCGTGGCGACGAGCACGTCGATGCCGCGCTTGAGCGCCGCGACCTGCGGGTTCTGGCCGACGCCGCCGAAGATCGTCGTCACCCGCAGCGAGAGATGGCGGCCGTAGGTCTCGAAGTCCTCGGCGATTTGGATTGCCAGTTCGCGCGTCGGCGCGAGGATCAGCGCCCGCACCGCATTCGCGCCGGCCGGGCCGCTCTGCGCCAAGCGCTGCAGGATCGGCACCGCGAACGCCGCGGTCTTGCCGGTGCCCGTTTGCGCGATACCGAGCAGATCGCGACCGGCGAGCAGTTTGGGAATCGCCTGCGCCTGGATCGGCGTCGGCTCCGTGTATTCGGCCGCGGCCAACGCTCGGCACAGCGGCTCGATGATGCCGAGTTCGGCAAAGCGAGAGTCTTTCATTCGAATGTTCTTCCTTGAGCGCAGCACGATCGTGCAAACGACCACGCAATGGCGCGTCTCCGTGTTCCACGCGCAACTGGACTAGACGGGGGGTTGTATGAGGGATCGAGAGGTCCGTGCTTTGGAGCAGCGGTGGCGCGTCTCGACGTGGTGCGCACGGTGGACGAAGCCGGAACGTTTGTCAATCGGATGCGCCGAATGTCGCGGCGCGAACGAGACACGACCCACGCAGCACGCGCGCGTCCGAATCGCTTACGCTTCGACGTATGACCCAACCTACGCAACTCATCGCACTCGACATCGACGGCACGCTGATGCCACCGGGTGCACCGCACGATGCGCTGCCCGACGCCGACGTCTGCGCGATCGTCGCGCAATTGCAGGCGGCCGGCGTCGCCGTGGTACTGGCGAGCGGCCGTATGTATCCCGGCACCGTGCAGGTCGCGCGTCATCTCGGACTCACCGGCCCGCTGATTTGCCTGCAAGGCGCGTGCGTCCATCGCGCCGACGGCAGCTTGATGCACAGCTTCTCGATCGACATCGACATCGCGAACGAACTCGTCGCTTACTCGCACGAACAGGACTGGCCGTTCGCGTGGTTCGATTCGGTGCGCTATCTCGCCTCGCGCGCGACGGCGCAAACGGATCAGTACTGCCGCGTGTCCGGCGTCGTACCGGAGTATCGCGCCGACGCACATCTATCCGGTGTCGTGCCGACCGGCATCGACATCATCAGCACGGCCGCGGACGCGAATGCGGTGCACCGTCAATTGACCGAGCGCTATGGCGAACGCGTGCACGTGCTCGACTTTCCGTCGGTGACCGCGGCGCACGCGCCGGAGGCGAGCAAGGGCAACGCACTGGCGTTGCTCGCACGCGACCTCGGCATTCCGCAGGCCGCAGTGCTCGCGCTCGGCGACAGCGTGAACGATGCGTCGATGTTGCGCTGGGCCGGCTGCGGCGTCGCGATGCCGCACAGCGATCGCTATGCGCGCGCTGCCGCCGACGAAATTCTCGGCGGCACCGGCATCAGCGGCGTCGTGCCGTTTCTCCGCGAGATCCTGCGTACCGCCACGTAGGATCGGGTCGCGCACACACAGGGCGACTCTATCGGCACGATCCGTCGCGCTACGAATCAGCCGTCGGTGATCCGCCGCGGCTTGCCCGACCTGCGATCCGCTGCCAGGCGTTGCTGCGGCAATCCGATGTCGCTCTCGCGCCGCAAGTCGGTGCGGCGGTCTTGATAGTGCTTGTACACGCAGCGACAGTCCGACGGCCGATCGCACGTCGGCAGCGGTAGTCGCGGCGCATCCTCCGACAAATACCGGTGGCCGCCGAGCGCACTGGCGGCGGGGCAGGTGACTCGCGTAGAGCAGATCTCCACGCCGTGAAAGTGATTCGATCCGCGTGGTGTACGCGGCCGCGACGATCGCATGACGACAACTCGAAGCCGTTCGATGCGCTAGTGTAACGGCGCTCGATGACGGCGCGTTGAACGCAAGCACGTCGCATTTCGTGACCGACGCCAAGAAACGCGGTGTCGAATCGGCCGACAATGACGCGCCTGGATCTCGCAGCGCGAGACGGACCATGAATCACGCCTTGGTCGTGGACGATTCGAAGACCGCGCAGCTGACGCTGAAGAAGCAGCTCGAGGCGCACGACCTGCGCGTGTCGCTCGCAGACTCCGGCGAAGCGGCGCTCGCGTTTCTCGAACACGAACGCGTCGACGTGATCTTCATGGATCACACGATGCCGGGTATGGACGGGCTCGAGACTCTCGCGGCGGTCAAGCGCAATCCGCGCACGGCGACCATCCCCGTGATGATGTACACGGCGAAGGAAGGCGCCGTCTATGTCGGACAAGCTCGCGCACTCGGCGGACTCGGTGTTCTGCCGAAAGACGTCCATCCGCAAGTCCTGTTCGACATGCTGTTGAAGCTCGGGCTCGTCAAAGAGCGCCGCGGCGACAGCGCCGTCGAGAGCGCGGACGAATCCACGCCGCGACGACGCTTCGGGGACTTCTCGGAGACGGACGCGCCGAGCGCACCGTACCAGGGCGCGGAACTAACGGCCCTGCTGAGCCGCGTGATCGCCGACCTGCCGGCGTTGCGTACCGACTTGCGTCACGAGCGCGGCGAACTGGTGCGCGCGACCGCGGCTGAAGCCGTGGCCCAGCACGCATCCGCCATTCGGCCGGAGCTCGACGCAGTCGCGAGCGCTCGCCCGATACCCGGCTTCGGCTTCGCGACGATGCTGATCGCGCTCGCAGCGTTGCTCTTCGCATTCGTCGCCTGGCGCGACGTGCG
>DASRZO010000385.1:0-8580 GCA_035686405.1 Pseudomonadales bacterium
GATCGAGGTGATTCAAAGCTTCGAGCCGACGCGCAGTGCCGAGATCAAGGACCTCGTCGTCGACGCGTGCGGCATCGGATTCGGCGTCCTGTTGTACCGCTCCGTCGTGTCGAAACTCGTAGTCGCGCGGCGTGTCTAATGCGGTGAGAGATCTCGTCGTGAGGGCAGTCATGGGCTTCTCGAGATTCACATCGTTTTGTGCGGCCGGGCTGCTGGCAGGCGTCGCACTCGGCGCCGCGCCCGACGCGGCGGCCGAATCGGCTGACACCCCGCCGCCGTTGGTACTGCCGGCGCCCGACAACGCGCCGCACTTCCAGGCGTCGATTCCGTTCGCCGATCACGGCGGCATCTACGACTGGCGCGCGAACGGCAACGTCGGGCTCTGGGTGCAGGCGCTGAACCGGCAGTGGTACTACGCCACGTTCATGGGCACCTGCTGGGGTCTGGATAGCGCGCAGAGCATCGGCTTCGTCACCGACGTCACCGGCGAGTTCGACCGTTGGAGTTCGGTGATCGTGCCGCACCAACCGCGCTGCCATTTGTCGACGTTCGAGCAAAGCGCGGCACCGCCGCCGCGTCGCGGCGCCAACAGCATCGGTTGAGGCGCGGTCAGCGCGCCGCGAGCTTCGGTGCGGTGTCCCACGAACCGCCGAGGGCTTCCATCAACAACACCGCCGCGCTCTGCCGGTTGACGACTGCCTGTACGGCGGAGACGCGCGCCGACAGCGCCGCGGTCTGCGCCACGATGACGGCCGTGTAGGAAATCGATCCGGCGCGATATTGGTTGCGGGCGATCGTTTCGGCGCGTTGCGCGGAGTCGGCGGCGGCGGCGGCTTCGGTCGCTTCTTCGGCGTAGTAGCGCACCGCGGCGAGCTGGTCTTCCGTTTGCTGGAACGCGGTCAGCACCGTCTCGCGATATTGGCCGACCGTCTGTTCGTACGCGGCGCGCGCTGCGTCGACCTGTGATGCGCGCGCGCCGAAGTCGAGCAGCGTCAGCGCGCCGTCGACGCCGAGCGACCACGCGCTGTACTTGCCGCTCAAGATCGACGACAGCTTCTCGATGTCGGTGGCGGCTTGCGCGGTGAACGTGATCGTCGGGAAGTACGCGCTGCGTGCAATGCCGATCGCGGCGTTCGCCGCGGCGACGCGGCGCTCGGCACCGGCGACGTCGGGGCGGCGTTCGAGCAATTCGCCGGGCAATACGGCGGGCACCTCGGGCACGGTCGTGTTCCACTCGGATGCCGCGATCGTGAACGTCGACGGATTGCGGCCGGCCAGCACCGCGATCGCGTGTTGCAGCGTCGCGGCTTGGCGCTCGAGATCGGCAGCGGTCGCGCGCGCGTTGCGCAACGACGTCTCCGCCTGATACACGTCGGACTTCGACACCTTGCCCGCGTCGTACATGTGCGTCGAGATTTCGAGCGCCTTCGCGTACGCGGCGACGGTGTCGGCGTAGATCGCTTCTTCCGCGATCACGCCGCGATAGGTCACGTAGTCGAGCGCCAGCGTCGATTGCGCGGCCAGCGTCGCGTTCGCCAAGTCGGCATTGCTCGCTTGCGCCAGCGCGCGCGCTTGCGCGACCGAATCGCGCACGCCGCCGGAGAAGTCGGGCGCCCACGTCGCGCCGAGCGTCAACGGCTGCGTCGTCGTCTGCGTGCCGTTCGGAATCGTGGTGTTGCCGTTGAACGAGTTGTTGCCGTTCGACGAGCCGTTGCTGTTGAAGCCCTTGATCTGGCTGTTGCTGAAGCGGCCGGTGGTGCTCGCGCCGGTCGTCAGGTCCACCGTCGGAAACAGCAGCGCACGCTCCTGGGCGACCACGGCGAGCGCGTTGCGAAACGACGCCGCGGCGACTTCGACGTTTTGGTTTTCGTTCAGCGCGATCGTTTCGAGGCGATCGAGCTCCGGATCGCCGAACGCCGTCCACATTGCCGCGCCGTTGTCGGTTTGCGCCGGCGCGGCCGGTCGCCAATCCGGCGCTTCCTTGAACTCGGCCGGAATGCCGCCGTTCGTCGGCACGTGGTACGCCGGCGCGAACTGACAACCGGCGAGTGCCAACGCCCCGACCAAGGCGCGCACGGCGCGAGCCGCGTCGGCGCATCGTCCGTCGTGGCGAGCTTGCGGATGACGCGCTTCGCGCTGCCGAGCTTCGTGCTGGTGACCCTTCATGATGCAGAGCCCTCCGTCGTCATGCCGTGGCGGGCGAGTTGACGCTCGCGCGTGCCGCGGCGGCGAAAGCGGTCGAGCGCGAGATACACGACCGGGGTGCACAAGAGCGTCAGGAACTGGCTCGCGACCAGCCCGCCGATGACGGCGACGCCGAGCGGGCGGCGCAACTCGGCGCCGTTGCCGAAGCCGATCGCGAGCGGCAACGCGCCGAGCGCGGCGGCGAGCGTCGTCATCAGGATCGGCCGAAATCGCCGCAGCGACGCTTCGCGGATCGCTTCGAACGGCGTGAGTCCGTCGGCGCGCTCTGCTTCGAGCGCGAAGTCGATGATCAGAATCGCGTTCTTTTTGACGAGACCGATCAGCAGGATCAGCGCGATCAGACCGATCAGATCCAACTGCATGCCGACGGCGAACAACGCGAGCATCGCGCCGATGCCGGCGCTCGGCAGCGTCGAGATCACCGTGAGCGGGTGGATCGCGCTTTCGTACAGCACGCCGAGCACGATGTAGATCACGACGAGCGCCGCGACGATCAGCAGCGGCGTCGACGACTGCGACTGCGCGTACAGCTTCGCGGTGCCCGCGAACACGCCGTGCACCGTCGCCGGCAAGCCGGCCGATGTCTGCAGTTCGATCAGTCGTTCGGCGGCTTCGCCGAGCGAGTGGCCGTTCGCGAGATTGAACGAGATCGTCGTCGCGACCTGACCGTCGTGGTGATTCACCTGCGTCGGCGCGGAATCGAACGTCCAGTGCGAGATCTCCGACAACGGCACGATGGTGCGCACCGCTGTGCTGTTAGGAGTGCCGTGGCTCACCGCGGTCGAGGCTTGCGTCGGCACGTAGGTCTGGTCGAGTGCGTTCGGCGAATCGCCGAATTCCGGCGCGACCCCCATCACGACGTGGTACTGGTTGATGCCGGAATAGATCGTCACGGCCTGGCGCTGGCCGAAGCCGTCGTACAGCGTCTCGTCGACGGCTTGCGCCGTCGTGCCGAGCCGGCTCGCGATGTCGCGGTCGACCGCGACGCGAATTTCCGCGCCGCCGCTTTGCTGGTCGACGTCGATGTCGGTGAACGCCGGCTCGCGCGACATCAGGTCGGCGAGCTTCGCGGCTGCGTCGTGCAACGTATCGGGATCGTCGGCTTCGAGCGTGTATTGATACGTGCTGTTCGATTGGCGCGCGCCGGAGCGCAGGTCCTGCACCGGATTCAACACCGTCGAGATGCCGGTCACCTTCGCGAGCTGCGGGCGCAGGCGGTTGATGATCGCGCGGCTCGAGTCGCGCCGGGACACCGGTTGCAGCGTCGCGAACATGAAGCCGCTGCCGGCGCGCTGACCGCCGGTGAACACGACGAGGTGTGCGACGTCGGGATCGCTCTTCACGATGGCGGCGACTTGCTTCAGCTTCCGCTGCAGCTCGGTGAACGACATGCTCTGGTCGGTGCGCACGTTGCCCATCAACGAGCCGGTGTCTTGTTCCGGAAAGAGTCCCTTCGGCGCTTTCGCGATCAACAGCACGCTCGCCGCGATCGAGAAGACGAGCACGATCGCGAGCGTCGCGGGATGGCGCAGCGCCCAATCGAGATGTCCGGCATAGATGCGCTGAATGCGGTCGAACGCGCGCTCGGCGAATCGGGCGAAGCGCGACGGCTTCGCCGCCGGCGGCTTGCGCAGCAGCAGCGACGTCAGCATCGGAATGGTCGTCAGCGACACGACGAGGCTGATCAGCACGGCCATCGTCATCGTCACGGCGAATTCGTTGAAGAGTCGCCCGGGCAATCCGCCCATGAAGAGCAGTGGAATGAACGCGGCGACGAGGCTCACCGAGATCGACATCACCGTGAAGCCGACTTCGCGCGCGCCGCGCAGCGCCGCGACCCGCGCCGGCACGCCGCGCTCGGCGTGACGCGAGATGTTCTCGAGCACGACGATCGCGTCGTCGACGACGAGACCGGTCGCGACCGTCAGCGCCATCAGCGACAGGTTGTCGAGCGTGAAGCCGCACAGGTACATGCCGCCGGCGGTGCCGAGCAGCGACACCAACACGGCGACGGCCGGCACGATCGTCGCGCGCAGCGAACGCAGGAACACACCGACGACGACGATGACCAGACCGACCGCGATCGCGAGCGTCGCGGCGAGATCGTGCAGCGAGCCGCGGATCGTCACGGTGCGGTCCGCGGCGACGTGAATCGACACGTCGGCCGGTAGCGCCGCCGCGAGAGTCGGCAGCTTCGCTTGCACCGCGTCGACCGTGCGGATGATGTTCGCGCCGGGCTGTCCGGTGACCACGGCGATCACCGCCGGCTCGCCGTCGAACTGACCCATCGTGCGAATGTCTTCGGGGCCGTCGTACACGTGGCCTACGTCGGCGACGCGCACGACGGCGCCGTTGCGCCACGCGATCGGAATGTCGCGGAAGTCGGCGGCGCGCAGGCCCGGCGCGCTGCTGTAGATCTGCCAAGAGACGTCCTTCGAGTCGAGCACGCCGCGCGGCCGGTTCGCATTCGCGGCGTTGAGCGCGGCGCGCACGTCGGCGAGGCCGAGTCCGTAGCGCGCGAGCGCGAGCGGGTCGAGATCGACGCGCACCGCCGGCAGCGACGCGCCGCCGAGTTCGACGTCGCCGACGCCGTCGACCTCGAGCAACTGCTCTTGCACGATGTTCGCGACCGAATCGTAGATCTCGGTCGGCGAGCGCGACTTCGACGACAGCGCGAGGATCAGGATCGGCGCGTCGGCGGGGTTCACTTTCGCGTACGTGGGATTCGTTTTCAGCGTCGTCGGCAAATCGACGCGCGCTGCGTTGATCGCGGCCTGCACGTCGCGCGCGGCGCCGTCGATGTTGCGCGACAGATCGAATTGCAGCGAGATGCGCGTGCTGCCGACGACGGAGCGCGACGTCATCTCGGTGACGCCGGCGATCGTGCCCAAGTGTTTCTCGAGCGGCGCGGCGACGCTGATCGCCATGTCGTCGGGGCTCGCGCCCGGCACTTGCGCTTGCACGGTCACCGTCGGCAGATCCGTTTGCGGCAACGACGCCACCGGCATCAGCACGAACGCGGCGACGCCGGCGAGCGCGACGCCGATCGTGATCAGCAGCGTGCCGATCGGGCGGCGGATCGACGGGCCGGAGAAGTTCACGACACGCTCACGGTCGGTTCGAAGTAGCCGTGCACGAGCGGATCGCGATTGCTCACGGCGAAGCAACTTCGTCGGCGCGGTTCGGAGCGGCGGCGAACTGCGGCGCCGCGCGACTGTGTCGAGCCGTCAGGCGGGTAAACGCGAGGAACACGACCGGGGTCGTGAAGAGCGTCAGCGCTTGGCTCAGGATGAGTCCGCCGGCGATCGACACGCCGACCGGCTCGCGCATCTCGGAGCCCATGCCGGTGCCGAAGATCAGCGGCAGTGCCGCGAACAGTGCGGCGAACGTCGTCATCATGATCGGGCGGAAACGCAGCAACGCCGCTTGTTTGATCGCCTCGGTCGGCGACAGCCCGTCTTCGCGCTGCGCGTGCAACGCGAAGTCGATCATCATGATCGCGTTCTTCTTGACGATGCCGATCAACAGCACGATGCCGATCACGGCGAGTACGCCGAGGTCGTCGCGCGTGATCATCAGCGCGAGCAGCGCGCCGATCGCCGCCGCCGGCAGCGTCGACAGAATCGTCACCGGGTGGATGAAGCTCTCGTACAGCACGCCGAGCACGATGTAGACGACGACGATCGCCGCGACGATCAACCAACCTTCGTGCGCGAGCGACGTGCGGAACGCGTCGGCCGCACCGAGGAACTTCGTCGACACCGTCGGCGGCAGGCCGAGTTCCTGCACCGCGCGCGTGACGGCGTCGACCGCGGCGCCGAGCGATACGCCCGGCGCCGGATCGAAGCCGATCGTCGCCGACGGGAAATGCGCGGTGCGAGCGATCGTCAGCGGCGCATCGCCGACGCTGACCGTCGCCACCATTCCCAACGGCACCGCCGGGCCGCTGCCGGTGGGGATGTACAGCCGGTCGAGCGCGTTCGGGTCTTGCAGCATCTCGGGCTGGCTCTCGAGCACGACGCGGTATTGCGTCGAGTGCGTGAAGATCGTCGAGATGATGCGTTGGCCGAATGCGTCGTACAGCGCGCTGTCGATCGCCGCCGTATTGATGCCGAGCCGCGCGGCGTCGACGCGATCGATGTTCACCGTCACCGCCTTGCCGCCGTCGAAGATGTCGGAGACGACGTTGCGCACCTTCGGTTCGTCGGCGAGCTGCGCCATCAGCGCGTGGCCCCAACGCGAGAGCTCTGCCGGATCGGTGCCTTGCAGCGCGAGCCGGTACTGCGTCGGGCCGTCTTCGGCGTCGATCGTCAAGTCCTGCACCGGCCGCACGTACAGCGTCACGCCGGCGACGTTGCGCGCGGCTTGCTGCAGGCGTTCGATCAAAGCCGCTTGGCTGCCGCGGTCGCGCTTGGGTTTCAGGTTGATCAGCATGCGGCCTTGATTGAGCGCCGGATTGCGACCGTCGACGCCGATGCTCGAGCTCAGGTTTTCCACTTCCGGATCGGCGAGCACCACGCCCGCCACGTCCGCCTGCAACTGCGCCATCCGCGCGAACGAAACGTCCTGCGACGCGACGACGAACGCTTCGAGTTGGCCGGTGTCCTGGATCGGGAACAATCCCTTCGGAATCGCAACCGCGAGCGCGGCGGTCGCGAGCAGAGTCGCCCCGAACACCGCGAGCGTGGCGGTTTGATGCGCCAGCACCCAATCGAGCGCCCGGCCGTAGGCGTCGCGCACGCGTTCGAACGCGGCCGAGACGCGTCGTTGGAAGAGCGGCGGATTCGACGGCGCCGACGTCAGGTACCGCGCGCTCAGCATCGGCACCAGCGTCAACGCGACGACGGCGGAGATCAGGATCGTGATCGCGAGGGTCGCGGCGAATGCGCGGAACAACCGGCCGATGACGTCGCTCATGAAGAGCAGCGGAATCAACGCGGCGATCAGGCTGATCGTCAGCGAAATGACGGTGAAGCCGATCTGCTTCGAGCCTTTCAGCGCAGCGTCGAACGGCGAGTCGCCGGCTTCGAGGTAGCGCGCGATGTTCTCCGTCACGACGATCGCGTCGTCGACGACGAAACCGGACGCGATCGTCAGCGCCATCAAGCTGAGGTTGTCGATACTGTAGCCGCACAGATACATCGCGCCGAACGTACCGACCAGCGACACCGGGACTGCCGCGGTCGCGACGATCGTCGCGCGCGCATTGCCGAGGAACAGGAACACGGCGAGCGTCACCAGCACGGCGGCGAGCACGAGTTCGAGCTGCACGTCGCGCACCGACGCGCGGATGCCTTCGGTGCGGTCGGCGAGCACGCGCGCGTGGACGTCGGCGGGCAACTGCCGAACGAGATCGGGCAGCTCGGCCTTGATCGCATCGACGGTCGTGATCACGTTCGCGCCGGGCTGGCGCTGGACGTCGACGATCACCGCCGGCGTGCGGTCGAGCCACGAACCGATGCGCGTGTTCTCGACCGACTCGACCACGTCGGCGACGGCCGATAAACGCACCGGCGCCTTGTTGACGTATGCGACGACGAGATTGCGGTAGTCGTCGGCCTTCAGCAGTTGGTCGTTGGCGTCGATCGACCACGACCGCGTCGGGCCGTCGAAGATGCCTTTCGGGCCGTTGACGTTCGCGTTCGCGATCACGGTGCGCAGCGTATCGAGCGAAATCCCGAGCGACGCGAGCGCCTGCACGTTCGCGCGAATGCGCAGCGCCGGACGTTCGCCGCCCGACAACGTCACGAGGCCGACGCCGGACACCTGCGAGATCTTGTTGGCGAGATGCTGGTCGACGAGGCTCTCGAGTTCCGCGAGCGGACGCGTGTTCGACGTGACGCCGATCGTGATGATCGGCGCGTCCGACGGATTCACTTTGGCGTAGATCGGCGGTGCCGGCAGGTCGGTCGGCAGCAGCAGGCTCGCCGCGTTGATCGCCTCTTGCACCTCCTGTTCGGCGACGTCGAGATTCAGTTCGAGCTTGAACTGCAGCGTGATCACCGATGCGCCCGCCGACGACACGGACGACATCCGGTTGAGTCCCGTCATCTGTCCGAGCTGGCGTTCGAGCGGACTCGTCACGGTCAGCGACATCACGTCGGGGCTCGCGCCCGGGTACAGCGTACGCACTTGAATCGTCGGATAGTCGACTTGCGGCAGCGCCGCCAACGGTAGGAAGCGGTATGCGACGAAGCCCGCGAGCACGATCGCGACGATGAAGAGCGTCGTCGCAACCGGCCGCAGGATGAACGGCGCCGACGGATTGGCGCCGGCGTCGGGCGCGTTCTCGACCGCGGCCATGATCAGGACGTGCCGTCGGCGTTGTGCGGTGGCGCGACGCGTTTCGGGTGTCGCCCGGCGCCGGCTTTCGCG
>DASRZO010000386.1:0-12188 GCA_035686405.1 Pseudomonadales bacterium
CGGCCTTGCGCGCGAGCGCGTCCGTCGGCTCGTGCTGGTGGCGCCGTTCGGCATCTACGACGACGCCCATCCCGCGGCCGATATCTGGGCGCAGCGGCCCGGCCCGGACGTGTTGCCGAGCTTGCTATGCAACGACCCGCAGCGTTGGAACGCGCAGTGGCAGATGCCGGGCGGCGAAGACGCCGTCGAATGGGGGCTGAATCTGACGCGTTCGCTTGAGGCGGCAGCGCGCTTCCTGTTTCCGATGGGCAATACCGGCATCGAAAAACGTCTGTACCGCGTCACCCAGCCCACCTTGCTCATTCGCGGCGCTGACGACCGCATCATGCCGCAGATCTATCAGCAGAGGTTCGCGGCGAAGTTGTCCGGCCGTGTCGTCACCCACACGGTGGCGAACGCCGGGCATGCAGTCGATCTCGACCAGCCGGACGAGCTCGCGCGTCAGATCAACGCGTTTCTCGCCAACCAACAGTACTGAGGCTTTCGTGACTCACCGACATTCCACGGTCTCGCACGCGCATTCGAACGGAGTGCAGGGCTGATGGCGTTCGCCCCGTTCGATCTGAGCGGCAAGGTGGCGTTGATCACCGGCGGCAACAGCGGCATCGGCCTCGGCATGGCGACCGGCATCGCGCAGGCCGGCGGCGACGTCTGCATTTGGGGTACCAACGCGGCCAAGAACGCGGAAGCAGTCGAACGCCTGGCCGGATACGGCACGAAGGTGTCGGCGATCAAATGCGACGTGGCTGACGGTGACGCGGTAGCAGCCGCATTCGCGAAGGCGCTCGAAACGCACGGCCGCGTCGACGGCTGTTTCGCCAACGCCGGTGTCGGGGGGCGCGGCGGTCCCTTCGACGAGATGCCGTTCGAGGAATGGCGGCGGGTGATGGCGGTCAACCTCGACGGCGTGTACCACACCTTCAAGCACGCGGCCGGCCACATGCGTCAACGCGCCGAAGCCGGCGACCCGAACGGCCGCCTCGTCGCGACCGCCAGTTTGGCTGCAATCTCCGGTCAGCCGCGCGGCGAACACTATGCGGCGACGAAAGGCGGCTTGATCTCGATGATCAAAGCGCTCGCGGTCGAATATGCGCGCTACGGCGTGACCGCTCACACGATCTTGCCCGGTTGGATCGAGACGCCGATGACGGCGCCCGCCTTCGGCTACGACAAATTCGTCGATGCGGTGATGAAACGCACGCCGGCGCGGCGCTGGGGACAACCGGAAGATTTCGCGGCGATCGCCGTCTACATCATGAGCGACGCCAGCGCGTATCACACCGCCGACACGTTCTTGATCGACGGCGGCTACAACAGTTTCTGATTCGGCCAACGAGGCGACTCAAGATGATTCGAGCGGTGCTATGGGATTTCGGCGGCGTGCTGACGACCAGCCCGTTCGACGCGTTCAATCGCTACGAGTCCGAGCACGGCATTCCGAAGGACTTCATCCGCGGCATCAATGCGACCAATCCCGAGCACAACGCGTGGGCGAAACTCGAGTCGAGCGCGATCTCGCTCGCGGAGTTCGACGTCGCGTTCGAGGCGGAAAGTCGCGCCGCCGGTCACGCCATCAGAGGCCAAGCAGTGATCGAGTTGCTGTCGGGCGACCTGCGGCCACGCATGGTCAGCGTGCTGACGCAGTGCAAACAACGCTTCAAGGTCGCCTGCCTGACGAACAACGTGCGCTCGGGCGAAGGTCCGGGTATGGCGCGTACCAGCGAACGCGCGGCGCAGATGCAGCGCGTGATGGAACTCTTCGACATCGTCATCGAGTCGAGCAAGGAAGGCATTCGCAAACCGAACCCGCAGTTCTATCTGCGTGCGTGCGAACGGCTCGGGGTCGAACCGCGCCACGCGGTTTTTCTCGACGATCTCGGCATCAACTTGAAGCCGGCGAAGGATCTCGGCATGAGGACGATCAAGGTGACGTCGGAGAATCAGGCGATCGCCGACCTCGCGAAGGTCGTGAACATCGACTTCAAGTTCTAACGAACGCACGCAAGCGCTGCGCCGCTTCCTCCGCCGGCAGATCGCGCTGCGCTTCGGCGAGCATTTCGAAGCCGACCATGAACTTCCGTACCGTCGCAGACCGCAACAGCGGCGGATAGACGTGGGCGTGCAATTGCCAATGGCCCCGCGCATGGTCGCGGCCGCGGCCGTGCCAACCCATCGAGTATGGAAACGATACGTCGAACAGCCGGTCGTACGCCGGCATCAGAGTGCCGATCAGCTCGGCCAGGTCCGCCACGTCGCGCGGATCCAATTCGTCGAACTGCGCGCGGTGCTCGAGCGGCAGCAGTAGTGTTTCGAAAGGCCACGCCGCCCAATACGGCACGAGCGCTACCCAGCGCGCGTTGCGCGTGACGACGCGTTCGTTCGCTGCGATCTCGCGCCGCGCGTAGTCGAGCAACAGCGGCGTGGCGCCCCCGTACGACCGTTGGTGCTCGTCCTCGCGCTGCGCCAGCGTCGGCACGTAGCTCGTGGCCCACACTTGGCCGTGCGGATGCGGGCTCGAGCAGCCCATCAGCGCGCCCTTGTTCTCGAAGATCTGTACCCACGGGTATTGCGCCGAAAGCGCGCTCGACTCGCGCTGCCACAAGCCGACCACGCCGGCGATCGCAGCGACATCGAGCGTCGCCAGCGTCGCGTCGTGTCGTTCGGAAAAACACAGCACCCGGCAGGCTCCGCCGACCGGTTCCATTCGAAACAAGGCGTCATCTCGCGGTGCCGCCGGCCGCGCCGACTGCAGTGCCGAGAAATCGTTGTCGAACGCGAAGACGCCGCGATAGTCGGGATTGACCGCGCCCTTCGCGCGCGTGTTACGCGGGCACAGGTAGCAGGTCGCCTCCCAACGATTCGATCGGGTCGCATCGGACGGGGTCGATTCGCCTTGCCACGGTCGATTCGCGCGCCCCGGTGACACGATCACCCACTCGCCGGTCAACGGATTGCGGCGGCGCTCAGCCATCGATCGACCTCACGCCGCCGAGGGAGCGCGCGACGAAGCCGGTCGGCACGGCGCCGCAGCGCGCCCGATAGCGATCGGCGATCGCGACCAACGCTGCCGCGCCGCGTCCGCGATCGAACAGCGCGACGACGTTGCCGCCGAATCCGGCTCCGGTCATGCGCGCGCCGTAGCAGCCCGGCTCGTCGCGCAACAACGCGGCCAGCAGGTCGAGTTCGTCGCAACTCACCGCAAAATCGTCGCGCAGCGAAACGTGACTGGCATCGAACAAACGCCCGAGCAACGGCCAATCGCGCGCTGCCAATGCGTCCACGGCCTGCGCAACGCGCGCGGCCTCACCGACGACGTGACGGGCACGACGATAAGCGATCGGGTCGTCGATCCCGGCTGCGCGCTCTTCAAACGCGGCGAGACCGAAACGTGCGAGGCGCGCCCGCTCGGTGCCGAGTTGCGCCGCCGCGCGTGCGGTCTCTTCGAGCCGGGCGTTGTATTGCGAGTCGACCAGCCGGCGCACGCGACCCGTGTCGGCGACGACGATCTCGATCGTAGCGTCGACCGGAATCGAACGATGGTGGTAGTCGAGGCAGTCGAACCACAACGCACAGTCCGCCCGCGACAGGACGACCGCCGCTTGATCCATCAACCCGCATTGCACGCCGACGTAGTCGTGTTCGATGCGTTGGGCGGCGAGCGCGAGCGCAACACCTTCGAGTTCGCGCTCGGCGCTGCGCGCGAGGCCGAACAACAATGCAACCGACAACGACGCCGAACTCGACAAGCCGCTGCCGGGGATATCGCCGGCGACCACAACGTCCGCGCCGGCGATGTGGATGCCGGCGCCGGAGAGAACACCGACCGCACCCGCGACGAAACGTCCCCACGAGCCGCTCGGCAGCGCCGCCGGCTCAGCGCAGCGCACCTCGACGCGCGCGTTCGTCATGTTCGCGCTGACGCATCGCACGACGCCGCGCGTCGTCGCGCGTACCGCCACCGTCGTGCCGCATTGAACCGGCATCGGCAATACGGCGCCGCCGCAATAGTCGACGTGATCGCCGATCAGATTCACCCGCCCCGGCACCCAGCTGAGTTGTCCTGCGCAGCCGAATTCGCGCTCGAAGCGCTCGGCGACGACGGCCTGGTCGATCATCGCAGATCGATCATCGATAGTCGGCGAGGAACTGCTGCACCGACGCGGCGTTTGGAATCGCCGGCGCCGCGCCCGGTACACAGACCGCGAGCGCACCGGCCGCACTGGCTCTACGCAAGCGTTCGCGAATCGGCAGATTCTCGATCCACGCAGCCATCAGGTGGCCGATGAAGGCATCCCCCGCAGCGGTTTCGTCGACGGCGGCAACTTCGAACGCGGGCAACGTGATTCGTTCGTCGCCGCACGCGTACAAGACGCCGTGCATACCGAGGGTAACGACGACATGCTGGCGCGGGCGTTCGCATGCGAGGCGTTCGATCGCGCGTTTCGGATCGGCATCCCGCGTCAACGCAGCGGCTTCGATTTCGTTCAACAGCAACAGTTCGACCCCGTCGAGCACGTAGTTCGCTTCGCGGCCGTCGACCGGCGCGATGTTCAGGGCGAGCCGCACATTCGCGCGCCGCGCCGCCTCGATGACGTCTTCGACGTCGTTGATCTCGTTCTGCATCAACAACCAGCCGTCGGCGCCGACCCGTTCGATCGCGCGTTCGACATCGGTCGGCTGGATGCGCCGATTCGCGCCGCCGACGATCACGATCGCATTCTCCCCGTCCGGCGTGACTTGGATGACCGCATGGCCGGTCGGATCGGACTCGCACACGCGTACGCCGTCGACATCGACGCCGGCTTGGGCGAGTGCGTCTTTGAGCCATACGCCGTCGGCGCCGACGCAGCCGACGTGGACGACCGAGGCGCCGGCGCGCGCGGCTGCGAGCGATTGATTCAGGCCCTTCCCGCCGGCGTGGCGGACCGGATCGTGGCCGAGCAGCGTTTCTCCGGCACGGACGATCGACGGAACGGCGTAGACGTGGTCGATGCAGAGCGAGCCGAGGTTGACCAGCTCAGGCATGGTCGACCATGCGCGGCTTCGCGGCGAGCGGGCGATTCGAGAACGCCGGCAGCCATTCGGCGTGTGCGGCGAGCAATTCCGCCGTCATCGCGCGAATGTCGTCGAGCGTGCCAACGGCGCCGGTGAGGGGATCGAGCGCCATCGCCTGAAATGCGCACTCCGGATCGGAGTCGAGTGCCGCCTTTACCGCGAGCCGTTGCACGTTGACCTGCGTTTGGTTGATCGCCGCGAGATGGTCCGGAATTCGGCCCACGGCGATCGGTTCGATGCCGGCGGAATCGACACGGCACGGTACTTCGACGCACGCCTCGCTCGGCAAGTTGTCGATGTAGCCGTCGTTGGCAACGTTGCCGTAGATCTTCACCGTCTCGCCGCCGGCCAAGGCCGATACGATCTGGCTGCCGTATTCGTTGCTGCGCTCGAGCGATACCGGCTCCGTGCCGTTCGCCATCTTCTCCATCGTGTCGCGCCAATCCGGACGGTTGTACAGCGCCTTGATGAAGCCGGAACCGCCGTTCCAGCTGCCGCCGGGGCAGTACGCCGCGATCAACTCCGGGCGTTTGCGGAACCACGCGGAATATTCGGAGTTGTGGCCGCTCGCCTCCGTCACCGGGTAGCCGAAGTGTTTGACGTATTCCATCCGCGACGTGTCCTTGCGCCACAACGCCGGCGTGACCGCCAGCTCGCGGATGCGCGGCAACAAATCGTGGCCGCGATGATCGAAGCGGAAGATCCATGCTTGATGATTGAGACCGGCGCATTCGAAGTCGATCTCGTCGAGCGGCACTTTCAGCCGATACGCCCACTGCGCGGTCGTGTGCTGTACCGAGTGACACAGGCCGACGAGTCGCAGGTCGGGCAGCGCTGCCTTCATGCCCCAACAGAGCATCGCCATCGGGTTCGTGTAGTTCAGCACCCAGGCGTCGGGGCAATGCGTCATCACGTCACGGCCGATTTCGACGAGGACCGGCAACGTACGCAGGCAGCGCATGATGCCGCCGGGCGTCAGCGTGTCGCCGATCGCTTGATCGACGCCATAGCGTTTCGGGATGTCGATTTCGCGCTCGATCGCGGCATAGCCGCCGACCAGGATGCTGATGATCACGACGTCGGCGCCTGCCAACGCTTTCGCACGGTCGCGGTGCAGCGAGAAGCTCGCGCGGTCGTAGCCGCCGTCGCGGCAGATTCGCTCGACGATGCGGCCGGCATACGCGAGTCGCTCCGCATCGACGTCGACCAACGCGAAGTGTGCATCGCGCAACTGCGGGTACGTCAGGATGTCGGCGGTGAGGCGGCTCGAGAACACGAGACTGCCGGCGCCGATGATCGCAATGCGCGTCATGACCGCTCGGCCCTCTTCACGTCATTCAGCTTCGAACGGACGTCTTCTGAGACACGCACGCTTCGCTCAGCCCCCTTCGATTCGATGCAGGAAATAGACTTCCGAATTCGGTCCGACCGGCTCGAGAAACGGGTCGTGGATGATGTCGCCGTCGATCGCGACGGCGACTTTACCGATCAGGACCTCCGAGATCCCCGGATACCGGGTCTCGAGCTGCGCCACCAGGTCGCGGAAACGCGCGCCGTGAAGCTCGAGTTCCCGCGTCCCGGCCGTGTACTGCATCAAGTGATCCGCGAAGAGCACCTTCGCCACGACGACCGCCTTCGTCCGTTCGTCAGCGCTTCGCGCCTTCCAACGCGGCTAGAACCCGCGACGGCGACAACGGCAGATCGTAAATGCGCACGCCGGTCGCGTCGCGCACCGCGTTCGCGGTTGCCGCGAGCGGCGCTACGATCGGCACTTCGCCGACCCCGCGTACGCCGTACGGGTGACTCGGGTTCGGCACTTCGATGATCTGCGTGTCGATCATCGGCAGGTCCGACGCGACCGGCATGCGGTAGTCGAGGAAGCCGGCGTTCTGCATCACGCCGTTCGCGTCGTAGACGTACTCCTCGTTCAGCGCCCAACCGATCCCTTGAGCCGCGCCGCCCTGCATCTGACCTTCGACGTAGCTCGGGTGAATCGCCTTGCCGGCGTCTTGGATCGCGGTGAAACGCAAGACGTCGACCTTGCCGGTATCGGGGTCGACGCGCACGTCGGCCATGTTGATCGAGAACCCGGGACCGGGGCCACGCGCATTCAACGAAGCGCGGCCGAGCAACGGCCCGCCCGTGCGGCCGGCGTTCGCTGCGATCTGCGCCAGCGTCAGCGGCTTGACATCGGCGTTGACGCCCGGCTTCGGAATCGCTTGACCGTCCTTCCAGTCGACCATGTCTGCTTCGATACCCCACGTCGCCGCAGCGCGCTGCTTGCACTGCGCGATGATGTCGCGCGACGCCTGGATGACGGCCATGCCCGTCGCGAACGTCACGCGGCTGCCGCCGGTCACGTTGTTGTAGCCGGCGCTCTCCGTGTCGGCGACGAGCACTCGCACCTGCTCGTACGGCACGCCGAGTTCTTCCGCCGCCATCAATGCCATCGACGCGCGCGAGCCGCCGATGTCGGGGCTGCCTTCGACGACCGTCACGGTGCCGTTTTCGTTGATGTGCACTTCGGCGCTCGACTGCATGCCGGCGTTGAACCAGAAGCCCGCCGCGATGCCGCGGCCTTCGTTCGGCCCGAGCTTCACCTTGTAGTTCGGGTGCTTCTTCGCCGCTTCGAGACACTGCTTGAAGCCGATCGCGTTGTACTTCGGACCGTACGCCGCGACGCTCCCCTCGCTGACGGCGTTCTTGAGGCGCAGATCGAGGGGATCCATCTTCAGCTGCCGCGCGAGATCGTCGAGCAGACTCTCGCACGCGTACATCGACTGCGGTGCGCCGGGCGCGCGGTACGCAGCGACCTTCGGCTTGTTGACGAGCACGTCGTAACCTTGGATCAGGAAGTTCGGCACGTTGTACGGCGCGAATACACACATTGCGCCCGGCGCCATTGACGAGCCCTTGTACGCGCCCGCCTCGTACGCGAGCCACGCGTACATCGACGTGATCGTGCCGTCCTTCTTCGCGCCGATCTTGATCGTGCACTTCGTCGCCGAAGCCGGGCCCGAAGCGCGGAACACTTCGTCGCGCGTCATCGTCATCTTCACCGGCCGGCCGGACTTCTTCGACAGCATCACGGCAACCGGTTCGAGATAGATCGTCGTCTTGCCGCCGAAACCGCCGCCGATCTCGCTCGGAATCACGCGCACGTCGGCGACGTTCAGATTCAGCACCTTGCACGTCATGGAACGCACGTCGAAGTGACCTTGCGTACAACACCAGATCGTCGCTTGACCGCCTTGGTTGATCGTCGCGACGCACGCATGCGGCTCGATGTAGCCCTGGTGCACGGTCGGCGTGCGATACGTCCCCTCGACGACGACGTCTGCTTCCGCGAAGCCCTTGTCGATGTCGCCGCGCTTGAATTCCATGTAGGCCGCGACGTTGCTCGGCTGCGTCGGTTTTTCCTTGAGACCGGCGGTGAAGAGCTTCTCGTTGACGAGCGTCGCGCCGTCCGCCATCGCGGCGTCGAGATCCATCACCGGCTTCAGGACTTCGTATTCGACTTTGATTGCCTTCAGCGCGGCGTCGACGATCGCGTTCGACTTCGCGGCGACGGCAGCGAGCGCGTGACCGTGATACAGCACCTTGTCGCGCGCCATGACGTTGCTCGCGAGATCGGCGAAGTCACCTGCGCCTTCACCGCCGGTGATCTCCTCGGAACCGACCTTCGGGAAGTCGGCGCCGGTGACGATTGCGTAGACACCTTCGATGGCGGCAGCCGCGCCGACGTCGATCTTCTTGATGCGCGCGTGCGCGTGCGGGCTACGCAGCACCTTCGCATACAACATGCCGGGCAGCGCGAAGTCCGCGCCGAAGTTCGCGCGACCAGTGACTTTGTCGACACCGTCCGGACGAACGACGCGACGACCGATGTATTTGTAGTCTTGGGCTTCGCTCACGCTGCTTCTCCTCGTAGGGTTTTGGCGGCGTCTTGAACCGCGCGAATGATCTTGTCGTAGCCGGTGCACCGGCACAGGTTGCCGGCGAGGTGATAGCGGATCTCTTCCTCGGTCGGATTCGGATTTGCGTCGAGCAACGCCTTCGTTGCGACGATGAAGCCCGGCGTGCAGATGCCGCACTGCAGCGCTGCGTGCTCGAGGAATTTGCGCTGGATCGGATGCAACTGATCGCCGCGCGCGACGCCTTCGATCGTCGTCAGCTCATGACCGCTGCTCTCGACCGCGAGCATCAGACACGAGCAAACGAGCTGGCCGTCGAGCAACACCGAACACGCGCCACAGTCGCCGGTCGCGCAGCCCTCCTTCGTGCCTGTCAGGCGCAAGTTGTCGCGCAGTACGTCCAGCATCGACTGCTGCGGCTCGCACAGGAACTCCATGCGCTCGCCGTTGATGCGAGTCTCTACGTGTACCTTGCTCATCGGGTCTCCTTGGCTCGTTCGGCGGCGATCGTCGCCGCGCGCTTGCACAGCACGGCGACCACTTTGCGGCGATAGTCGGCGGTGCCGCGCTTGTCGGAAATCGGCGACGCGGCGGCGCTGCACGCGGCGCCCGCTAAGTCGAGCGCCTTGGCATCGAGCGTCGAGCCGACCAGCGCTTGTCCCGCGGCTGGTACGAGAATCACGGTCGGCGCGACCGCACCGATCGCGATGCGCGCTGCCGTGCAGACGCCCTTCGCATCCAACGTCACGCTGACGCCGGCCCCGGCAACAGCGATGTCCATCTCGGTGCGCGGAATGAAGCGCAGGTACGCGTCGCCCGTGCGCGGCGCCGGCTTTTTGAACTTGATGCCGAGTAGAAACTCTCCCGGCTTCAGCGCGTTCTTGCCGACGCCGACGACGAACTGTTCGACGGGCAATTCGCGTTGGCCGCTCGGCGTAGCGATCACGCACACGCCTGCATTAGCGACGAGCGCCGAAATCGTATCGCCGGCCGGCGATGCATTGCAGAGATTGCCGCCCAACGAGGCGCGCCCTTGAATCTGGGTCGAGCCGATCAGATCGATCGCTTCGACGAGCCCCGGCAGGCACGCCGCGAGCGGTTTCGAGGCCGTCAGCTTGGCGCCGGAAATCGCCGCGCCGATGTAGATCTCGTTCGCGCCGACTTCGAGCCGATTCGTTTCGGCGAGCTTCTTGATGTCGACAATCGTGCGCGGCGACCCGTCGAGGGTCCGAATCTGAACCAGCAGATCGGTGCCGCCGGCCATCACTTGCGCGCGACGACCGGCGCTCTGATGTTCGGCCAACACGTCGAGTGCCTGCTTCACCGTTTCCGGCGCAGCGTAGGCGAATGACTGCATGAATCCTCCATGGAAAGTCTCGGGATCGTCGGATTGTATATCCCCGGAGAACAACTATCGACAACGCGGGTCGAACGCCGACGCTGCACGTGCAGGCAGACGAACTCGTTGCCGCCCTTTGGCCCCGGCCAACAAAATCACTCTGGCGCGGGAGGTTTCGCGAACGACAACACAGATCGCCGCACTGGCTACAGTCCCCTGCTGCGCAAACGCGAGTTCGCCTCTAAGATTGCTAAAGCCGCGACCCGAAAGGCCTCATCATCGCCTCCAATCGATCTGCCAGCCGAATCTTCTCACCCGACGATCAGGTCATGTTCGCCAGGCTTTCGGGTGACTACAACCCGCTACACGTGGATCCAGTGGCGGCGCGCCGAACGCTCTTTGGCGAGCCCGTCGTACATGGTGTCCATGGTCTATTGTGGGCGCTCGAGGTTGCGTTTTCGGATATCCCTGCGGCGCTGACCTTGGTCGAGATCAAAGCGACGTTCCATCGCGCGATGGGCTTGGATCGGATACTGGTCGTCCGAGCCGCACCAACGTCCGACGATTGCGTGCAGCTATCCGTCGACGACAATGGGCTCAAGGCGATTTCGGCTGTGATCACTTATCGCCCAAGCGCCGCTTTGCCGGCGGAGGTAGGCGATCAGGCGTTTCCAACGGAGGCGCGGTTGCGCAGCTTTGACGACGCTGCGACAGCTCGAGGCACGCTGCCCCTTGGACTAAATCATGCGCTCGCGGAACGCCTATTTCCCGCGCTGCACGCTCGGATGGGTAGCGGTCAACTGGCCGAGTTGCTGGGAACCACCCGTTTGGTCGGCATGGTGTGCCCGGGTCTCCATTCGATCTTCGGCGGCTTGCACTTGCGAATTCGTGATGCGGTGGCCACACGACCCTCGACCGACTGGTCGACCATTCACGCGCGCGAACCCTATTCATGGCTGACACTTCGAATCGAAGGTCCCAGCCTGGCCGGAAAGCTCGACACCTTCTATCGTCCGCCGCCGCGAGCGCCAATGTCTTTTTCGGTGGTCGCCGATCGTGTCCAGCCAGCCTCGTGCTCGAACTGGCGAGCAATAGTCGTCGGCGGTAGTAGAGGCCTTGGCGAAGCGATTGCGAAGGCAATCGCCGGCGGCGGCGGCGAGGTGTGTGTTACGTGGAATCGGGGCGAGGCCGAGGCTCGAGCAATCGTCGATGAGATTGTTGCGCGTGGTGGCCGTGCATCGCACATGCACCTCGATGCGACAGCGGCAGCCGACATTCGCCTGCCCTTCGTACCGACGCACGTTTTCTATCTAGCGACCCCGTTTATTCGCATCGACAAGGCGATTGGCTTCGATCACGAATTGTTCGAGCTGCTGACGTTGTTTTACGTTCATGGACTCGATCGGGTCGTCCGTGCGGTGCACCGGCACGCCGGGCCCTTTGCTCTGTTCGCTCCGTCAACCGAGCTTCTAAACACGCGAGAACCGGGGTCATCGGCGTACTGCGCCGCAAAGGCCGCAATGGAGGAGTACCTGGTTCATTTGCAGCGCGAACTCAAGATTCCATTCGCGGCCCCACGCTTAAGGCGCATTGCAACTGACCAGACATCGACCCTGATGCAATCGGCGGCCTCGGATCCGGTCGACGTCGCACTTGAGATACTCCGCACGCCGTTCTCGGGCGCGGACTCGCGCTAGAATCGCCGGCCGATGGATCTTTACGCCGACCACATCGCAACGCTGCAGCGCCGCTGGGAAGCCGCGTTGTCCGCGAACCGCTTCGACGCAGCGTTGATCGCCGCCGGCACGCGGCAGAACTACTTTCTCGACGATCAGGCGCCGCCGTTTCGCGCGAACCCGCATTTCGCGCAGTGGGTCGAC
>DASRZO010000387.1:0-12809 GCA_035686405.1 Pseudomonadales bacterium
CCGCGCAGCTCGGGTAACACGACGTGGTACCGGTCGGCGAGCGGCTCGGCGATCACGAGCAAGCTCGCCGCCACGTCGCGGATGCCGTGCACGATGACGAGCGGCGGATCGGCGGGATCGCCGAGCGACAGCACGTTCAACGTCGCGCCGGCGGATGCGACGCGCTGGTAACGCGGTTCCGTCATGCTGCGCGTGTCGCGCGTAGAGAAGGGTCGAAGCGAGCCGATGTCATACCGAGCGCGAGCGAGTCCTCAGCTCTTCTTGATTTGCAGTCGCTTGAAATTCGGCGGCCGCCGTTCCATGAACGAGCGCACGCCTTCCTTGAAGTCGTCGCGCTGCAAGCTCTCCGCCATCAGCTTGTTCGAGTCGTGCATCGATTCGCCGAGCTGCATGTTCAAGTGCTTGTACACCTGCTGCTTCATCACCATCAGCGACATCGGCGCCGCGCTCTGCGCGAGCTGCTTGATGTAGTTCGACGCTTCCGTCGCGGCGGTGCCGGGTTCGCACAGGCGTTCGGCGATGCCGAGTTCGCGCGCTTCGATGCCGTCGAATTTGCGGGCGCTCCACAAGAGATCGAGCGCGCGCCCGGGGCCGATCAACCGCGGCAAGATCCAACTGGCGCCGTGTTCGGCGACGAGGCCGCGCTGCGAGAACGCGGTGGTGAACTTGGCCGTCTTGTCGACGAACCGCATGTCGCACAGCAGCGCGACGCAGAACCCGAGCCCCGCACATGCGCCGTTGATCGCGGCGAGCAGCGGCTTGCGGATCGACAGCAGATACGTGTACGCGACGTCGAAGTTCGCACCGAGTTCGCGGTCGCCCGGGTGCGCGTCGAGCGCGCTCAAGTCGTCGGCGGCGCGGCCGGCGCCCGACGACATGTCGTTCAGCGCGTTCATGTCCATGCCGGCACAGAAGCCGCGGCCGGCCCCGGTCAGCACGATGCCGACGACGCGCTCGTCCTGTTCGGCTTGCGCGAGCGCATGGCGAATCTCGGCGAGCATCCGCGTGGTGAACGCGTTGAGGTTGTCCGGCCGGTTCATCGTGATCGTCGCGACCGGCGCGTCGACCGCATACAGGATGTGCTGATACATGGCGCTGCTCTCCCGGGACATTTTTCGGCGCAGGTCGCAGCCTAGCCAATTCTCGAACGACAGGCGAGGCGGCGTGGCGTAGACGGAATTTTCGGCCGGCGACACCGTGCCGGTCGCGGTGTTGCTCGCCGCTGCGTAAGATCGCCGCCGTTTTGTGCGGGACGCCGTCTTTTCTTCGGGGACATTGTTGGAATGAATCGGGGCCTGATCGGATTTCTGGCATTTCTCGGCGTGTTGTTGCTCGCCCTCGGTGTCGCCGCGTACGTGCTCGGTCCGAACATGCTCGCGTTCATCTTCCACGGCGACCGTCGCACGGAGCCGGTCGTGATCGTCAACCTCGTCGACTTCGTCGACGCAGATCACGCGCAAACGTATACGCGCGACTTCGAGACGCCCGCGATCGCGTTGATCGCGACGCTCGGCGGACACGAGGTGTGGAAGGCGAGCGCGGCCGACGTCGTGCACGGCCAGCTGCAGGACGGCTGGTCGTCGCTCGATATCGTCGCGTATCCGTCGCGGGCCGCGTTCATCGAACTCGTCACGAGCAGTGACTATCGCGGGTTGTTGGGCGCGCGCGACGCGGCCGTCAAGCGCGCCGCGACGTACGCGGCGGCGCCGATCGAGCCGTCGCAGAACGCGTTCGATCCGCAGGACACGCAAGCGCAGGCGCTGCGGTTGTTGACCGGCGCACACGCGGATTCGATCGCAACGTACGACGCGAAATGGCTCGGCGAGGACGCGCAGATGCTCGAGCGCCACGGCGGCGTGCTGCTGTGGCGCGCGCGGCTCAGTCCGCTCGTTGCGGACGAAGCCGAGCGCTTCGACGAAATTCTCGTCTACGGTTTCCGCGACTCCGACATGCGCGACGCGTGGGTCGGCGATACCGAGCGCGAGACCTTGCAGACGCTGCAGCGGCGGCTGTTCCGCCGCGACGTGCTGGTGCTCTCCGACGCGCAAGCGATGGTGCAACCGCCGGCGCCGACCGGCGGCGCGGACGCTGCGCCGGATGCAGCGCCTGCCCCGTCGGGTGCAGCGCCTGCCCCGTCGGATGCGACGGGCGGCACGGCCGACGCACCGGCGGCGGGCGCGTCGGACGATTCGACCGCGCCTGCGGTCGATCAGGTGCCGACCGAATCGACCGAGCCGTAGACGAACACGCGCACGGTCTTGAATTCGTCGAACTCGCCGAGATTCGGCAGCGTGCGCGCGTCGACCTCCGTGATCGTGCGGTAAGCGGGGTTCGGAATCACGGCGATGCGCGAGTCGGCGACGACGATCGTCGGCGCCACTGCTTGCAAGCGGTCGAGCAGCGGCAAGTTGTCGCGGTCGTACAGCACGTCGGCGAGCAACACGACGTCGAACGTCGCGGTCGGCGCCAGTTCTGCGCACACCTCGACGGCAACGCCGTTCAAGTCGGCGTTCGCCTGCGTTGCACAGCGTGCGCCCGCATCCGTGTCGCACGCGGTGACGCGGGCCGCGCCGGCAAGCGCGGCGGCAATGCCGGCGATACCCGAACCGGAACCGAAGTCGAGCACGCGCCGCCCGCGTACCCAATGCGGATTGCGCTCGATCAACTGCGCGAGCGCGAGGCCGCTGCCCCAGCAGAGCGCCCAATACGCGGGCTGCGCGATCACGGCGTGCATCACGTCGGGCGGCAACGGTCCGGTCGGGAAGTCGGCGTTGATGAGACCGAGACGCACGGCGCAGTCCGGCAGCGAACGCACTTCGATGCGCGCCATCGGCAACGTCGCGTGCAGTGCGCGCGTCAGTTCGGCGAACGCGGCGGGCGCCGTCTCGACAAGCGGAATTGAGTCTGTTTTCATCCACGCCTTCGATGGGGGATCCGGACCGACTCGAGTTTGCGGCTTCCAGTGCCGGCGACTCGCGCCGATCGAAACCTGCGATTTGCCGACGATTCGAGTCCGCGGCCGAGGCCGACGATTCGTTCGTTGCGGCTCGTCGTTACCGCCCCCGCCTAACGAACTGATTAAGGGGACGGCGATGCCGATGATTCTCAACGAAGAGCAGAACATGCTCAAGGACACCGCGAAGTCGTTCTGCACGACCAACGCGCCGATTTCGCAACTGCGCAAGCTCCGCGACGAGGACAGCGCGGACGGCTTCGATCGCGGCACGTGGGCGAAGATGGTCGAGCTCGGCTGGTCCGGCATTCCGTGGCCCGAGGAGTACGGCGGCCTCGCGTTCGGCTACAAGGGCCTCGGCGTCGTCACCGAAGAGACCGGTCGCACGCTCGCGGCGAGCCCGCTGATCAGCACCGTGTGGACCTGCGGCACTGCGATCAATTTGGCCGGCACGCAGGATCAGAAGCACGACTTGCTCGGCAAGATCGCGAGCGGCGAGTTGATCGTCGCGCTCGCGCTCGAAGAATCGCACCGCCACGATCCGTGGCACATCGAAACGAAGGCGCGCGAAAAAGACGGTGTCTACAAGCTGAGCGGCAAGAAGACGTTCGTGCTCGACGGCCACGTCGCCGACAAATTGCTCGTCGTCGCACGCACGTCGGGCAAGAAGACGAGCCGCGACGGCCTCACGCTGTTCCTGATCGACCGCAAGACGAAGGGCGTCAAAGTCACGCGCACGAAGATGGCCGACAGCCGTAACGCGGCGAACATCCAGTTTCGCGGCGTGACGGCAACGCGCGAGCAGATCCTCGGTCCGGTGAACGGTGCCACCGACGTGCTCGAGCGCACGCTCGACGTCGCGCGCATCGGTCTCGCCGCCGAGATGCTCGGCTCGACCGAAGAATGCTTCGAGCGGACGGTGAAATACCTGAAGGAGCGCGAGCAGTTCGGCGTGCCGATCGGTTCGTTCCAGGCGTTGAAGCACCGCGCGGCGGACATGTTCTGCGAAGTCGAATTGTCGAAGTCGGTGGTGCTCGAGGCACTCACCGCGCTGGACGAGAACCGCGATCCGAAGGAGATCGCGAAGCTCGCGAGCCTCGCGAAGACGAAGGTCGGCGAGACGTTCACGCGCGTGTCGCGCGAAGGCATCCAGATGCACGGCGGCATCGGTATGACCGACGAGTTCGATATCGGCTTCTTCATCAAGCGGTCGGCGGTCGCGGAGCAGACGTTCGGCGACGCGAACTACCACCGCAATCGCTACGGCGAACTCGAAGGCTACTGATCGCGCATAGCGACGCGCGCTAGGTCGCGGTCATCGCGCGCTTCGAGCGCGTCGGCGGAATCCCGATCACGTGGCCGACCTGCTCCGGCGTCGGCAACGCCCGATGCGCGTCCATCAATTGCGCGACGCGTCGCTGTACGTCGGCGGGAAAGGCGCTCGCCTTGCGCGCGTGCATGTCGACGTGCAGCGACATCTGTTCCGACGTCGCCGCGAGGAAACCGTCGCGCGCATGGCGCATCGTCGCGAAGAAGTGCAAGCGTTTCTCGTCCCAATCGAGCAGTTGGTATTCGACGCGCAGCGGATCGTCGAGCGCGACCTCCTGCACGTAGTTCACGTGCACCTCGACGGTGAAACACGACCCGCGGCCGCTCTTCACGTAATCGGCGCCGATGCCGAGCGCGTCGAACAGCTGATCGAGCGACTGATCGAACACGAGGTGGTAGTACGCCATGTTCATGTGGCCGTTGTAGTCGATCCAGGCCGGCTCGACACGGCGTTCGGGACACGGATACGGTGCGGGAAACGAAGCGTTCATCGATAGGTTCGTGGCGACGTTGGCGCGATGGTAGCGGCAGCGTTGCGGCGCCGCACCGATGTCCGGCATGATCGATCGGCTGCAACTTGAGGGGACGAGGGAACAGCAGTGGTACAAACGTCGCGCGTCGGCAACGGTTCGGTCACGGCGAGCGGAGCAGCTCGCCTGCCGGCGGTGACGAAAGTCGTCTACGGTTTGGGGCAAGCGGCGGAGGGGTTGAAGAACACCGCGTTCGGTCTCTTCTTGCTCTTCTACTACAACCAAGTCCTCGGGTTGCCCGGCACGCTCGCGGGCCTCGCGCTCGGCGTGTCGCTCGTGTTCGACGCGTTCTTCGATCCGCTGGTCGGCTCGATCTCCGACAACTTCCGCTCGAAATACGGTCGCCGCCATCCGTTCATGTTCGCGGCGATCCTACCGATGGCGATCGGTTTCTATTTGCTCTTTTCGCCGCCGGTGCGCGGCGAGTGGGCGTTGTTTGCGTGGCTGTTCGTGTTCGCGACGCTGGCCCGCGGCGGCATGGCGCTGTTCCACGTGCCGCACATCGCGCTTGGCGCCGAACTCTCCGACGACTTCGAAGAGCGCACGTCGATCGTCGGTGTACGCCAGTTTCTCGCGACGTTCGGCGGGTTGCTCGCGATCGGTATCGGTTTCCAGGTGTACTTCAAGAGCACGGCGGAGCACGCGCAGGGACAGTTCAACGTCGCGGCGTATTCGCCGTACGCGCTGACACTCGGCATCTTGATGGCGGTCGCGATGTTCACGTGCGCGTGGGGCACGCGCGCGCAAATTCCGCGGCTGCGCCAACCGGTGCACACGGCGTCCGGCAACGCGTGGTCGGTGATCGCTCGGATGTGGCAAGAAACGCTCGGTGCGCTCAAGAACGCGTCGTTTCGCTGGCTATTCATCGGCGTACTGGTGGTGTTCTTGATGGTCGGGGCCGATGCGGCGCTGTCGCTCTACATGAATACGTTTTTCTGGGAGCTGCGCTCGACCGATCTGACCTTCTTCCAAGCCGCGGCGCCGCTCGGAATCATGTTCGGCGCGCTCTTCACGCGTCGTCTGAACCGTCGTTTCGACAAGCTGCCGTCGGTCGTGTGGGGTACGTCCTTCTGGGCCTTCGGCCAGCTGCTGCCGGTGCTGCTGCGGTTCGCCGATCTGCTGCCGGCCAACGGCACGCGCGAACTCGTCTGGATACTCGTCACGGTCAAATTCCTGCAGGGCGCGGGCGTCGTACAAGCGCTCGTCAGCTTCAATTCGATGGTCGCCGACATCGCCGACGAAAACGAACTCGAGACCGGGAAGCGACAGGAGGGCATCTTCTTCGCGGCGGTTTCGTTCGCGAACAAGTCGACGGTCGGCCTCGGCAACATCCTGGCCGGCGTCGCGCTCGACGTGATCCATTGGCCGCGCGGCGCGCACGTTCAGAGCGCCGCCGACATCCCGGCGCACACGATCAATCTGCTCGGCATCTTGTCCGGTCCGATCGTCGCCGCCTTCTGCGTGATCTGCGTGTGGTGCTATGGGCACTACCACCTGACGCGCGAGCGTCACGAGCAAATCCAGGCCGAACTCGACGCGCGCCGCCAACGAGCGGACGCGGTCGCATGAGCGGGACCGGCGCCGATCTCGCATACCGGGCGCTGCGCGCGCTCGACGTCGAACACGTCTTCGGTATCGTCAGCGTTCACAACATTCCGATCTACGACGCGATCCTGCGGCGCGGCGGCATCGAGCCGATCGACATGCGCCACGAGCAGGCGGCCGTGCACGCGGCGGACGGTTACGCGCGCGCGGGCGGCAAGCTCGGCGTCGCGATCACCAGCACCGGGCCGGGCGCGTGCAACGCGGTGCCGGGGTTGTTCGAGGCCGGCTTCGCGTCGTCGCCGGTGCTGATGCTGACGGGACAGATCGATACGCCGTATCTCGGCAAGGCGAAGGGGTTCCTGCACGAAGCGGAGCGGCAGCTCGAGATGCTGCGCACCGTGACGCGCCGGTCCGAACAAGTGCGCCGCGCCGAGGAGATCGCCGACGTGATCGTACGGGTCGCCAACGATGCGATCCGGCCGCGGCCGCAGCCCGGTGCGGTCGAGATACCCATCGATCTGCAATACCAGAGTGTCGGAGACGTGCAATTCGACGCACCCGCATGGACACCGGCCCCGGTCGATCCGACGGCGGTCGCCGACGCTGCGCGCTTGATCGGCGAAACGTCTCGACGGGTCGTTTGGGCCGGCGGCGGCGTCGTCTCCGGAAACGCGAGCGCGGAACTGCAACGCCTCGCCGAAGCGCTCGGTGCGCCGGTGTTCACCTCGGGCAACGGCCGCGGCGCGATTCCGGAAGACCACGCGCTCGCGATGGGGCCGCTGACCGCGCAGGCCGAATTGCGCGATACGTTGACGAATGCGGAACTGGTGATCGCGGTCGGCGCGCGTTTCCAAGGCGGCGCGACCGGCAACTGGAGCCTGAAGCTGCCGGGCAAACTCATCCACATCGACGCCGATCCCGCGGTCGTCAATCGCAACTATCCGGCCGACGTCGCGATCGTCGGCGCAGCGCAACCGGCGCTGGCGGCGCTGCTCGCTGCGCTGAACGCAGAACCCGGCGACGCCGACTACCTGCGCGACGCGCAGCAGCGCCGCGACCAAGCGCGCGCCGCCATTCGAGCGCAGATGGGGCCGGACCACCAACGCATCATGGATGCGATTCGGCGCGGCCTGCCGCGGCAGGGCAACGTCGTTAGAGATGCGACCGTGCCGGCGTACATGTGGGGCAATCGACTGCTGCCGATCCTCGCGCCGCGAACGTCGTTGTCGACGACGTCGGCCGCGATCGGTCCGGGCTTGCCGCTCGCGATCGGTGCAGCGGTCGCCACGAACCAGAAGACCGTCGTGATCCAAGGCGACGGCGGTTTCATGTTGAGCATCGGCGAGCTCGCGACCGCGGCGCAATATTCGCTGCCGATCATCGTGTGCGTGTTCAACGACGGCGGCTATGGTGTGTTGCGCGCGATTCAGGGTATGCGCTTCGAAGGCCGCACGACGGGCGTCGACATCAAGACGCCCGATTTCGTCCGAGTGGCCGAAGGGATGGGCGTGCACGCGGAATACGTGCGCAGCGCCGACGATTTCGAGGCGGCGTTCGGCCGCGCGATGGCGCACGAAGGCCCGATGCTGCTCGACATCGATATGAAGGCGCTCGCGCCGATGGGCGATTTGTTCGGCCGTCCGCGGCGTTGATCCCGGTGCCGCGACGTGAGCGCCAAACGTCGAAATCCGCAACGGCGCCGGCAGCGTAAACGCCTCGGTCTGATCCGCTCGATCGGTCGACGCCTCGCCGAATCCGTTGGCGCCCTCCGTCACGCGATCGCAGAACCCCGCAGCGTGCCGCTGCAGATGCGCGATACGTACCTGCGGATGTGGCGCAGCCGCGGCGGCGGCTTCTACGGACTCGGCTACGTCGTCGCGTTCATCGTGCTCGAGATCCACGCGACGATCAGCAGTTGGGCGAGCGCGTCGGACAACATCGCGGGTCTGGTCGTGGAGGAAGTCCTGCAGTTCGTGTTCCGGTTCGCCGCGCAGTCGATGTTGAACGGTTTCTTGGCGCTCGGATGGCCGATCTTCGTCGTCGACAAGTCCGGCGGTGCGGGCCTCGTGTTGGTCGCCGTCGCCTGGTGGCTGTTCGACCGTTACGCACGGCCGTGGATCGCGCAGCGTTTGCCGGAGCCGTCGTCGCCGGATGGCGAACTGCACGCGGCGGCTGCTGCCGACGATGCAGCGGCCAAAGGGGCGGGCCGCGGCGGGCCGCCGCAAAGCAGCAGCGCAGATCGGAACGCCGCGAATTCGGCTGCGCAAGACGACGATACGACGCGGATTCGTACCCCGACCGAACCGGATAGGCATCGGTGACGCGCAGGTGCCTGGTATCGATTCGCGATGCTGCTCGGGCGTCGCGTCCGGTTTCTCGCCGTGCGGCGCGTTCGGCCGCGGCATGGCGTGGTTCGCGGTCGGCGCGATCCTGTCGCTGCGGGTCGCGATATTCGGCGCGTGGGTGCTGCTCGTTGAAATCCTGCAGTAGGGACGAGTAGGCTGCGCCCCCTCAATGGCCCGGTTAGGAGATATGGTCGCGAAGTCAGTCGCGACGTGCCAAAACCCGTAACGGGGAGGACGCCGTTGCCGGTGCGTTCTGCTGCACGCCGATCGGTGGAGGATGGTGTAGACCGTCCTACAGTGGCCGGTACAACAGCTCTCGGCGAAAGCTGTGAAAACAGCCGAGTGCGATAGCTGCAAAGCCGGTCGAGGTCCGGATTCGAGGATGGGATACGCCTCGATGAAGCTGGAACCGAAAGTAATCGCGCGGCCGAACGCCGCGCGGTGAATGGGCCTCTCGCAGAGCAAGCCCGGAATCCTTCTGACGGTGAGACGCCAAGGGCAACGCCGCTCCGGGCGCCGCGCCGTGGGGGCAAGAAACAACCGAACCCGACTCCCGCTTTTCGATTCGTCGAAGCGCGGAGACGGGGCTGTTGGCACGAAGCGATGAGAACACCGGATTCCTGTGTGACCACTGCGGTACGCGGGTTCCACCGCTCGGCAATGGCAGCTATCGCAACCATTGCCCGGGATGCCTTTGGTCGAAACATCTCGACGACCTGCGTCCGGGCGACCGCGCGAGCGCTTGCGGCGGTTCGATGCGGCCGGTCGACGTCGTGCGTTCGAAGAAGGGTTGGCAGATCGTGCACCGGTGCGAGCGCTGCGGCGTCGAGCGGCGCAATCGGACGGCGGAATCGACCACGGCACCGGACGACATTCGTGCGATGATCGCCGTGATGCAACACGCCGACGCGTATCGATGACCGTGCAGAGACCCGCGGCGGTCGGAATCGCCGATCACAATGGTTGGGCGCTGATGGTTTGCGTCGCGCTCGATACCGGCGTGCCGGCGATCCTCGCACAGCGGCGCGTCGAACTGATCGACGACGGCCTGCCGCCACAACCGTATCACCACGAAACGCTGAACATGCCGCCGGCGAAAGCCGAAGCGTTGGTGCGGCGCGTGAAAGCATCGGCCCACAAGCACGCGCACGCCGCGCTCGTGGCGCTGCGCGACGCGATCGCACCGCGGCATCGGCTCGCGCTGCTCGCGATCCGCGAGCCGCCGTTCGCCGAACTGCCCGATAGCGTGGCCGCCGTGCACGCGTGGCGACCGATGCTGTTTGCCGCGGACGGCATGCTGTATCACGGTGCGATCACCAGCGCGGCGAAGGAACTCGGCATCGCGGTGTCGTTGTACGTGCGCGGCAACGAGATGACCGATGCCGACGCGGCATGCGGCCGGCCGGCGGGGTGGGCCGATTCGATCATGCACGACGTCGTACGCGACGCCGCGAGCCCGTGGACGAAGGAACATCGTAACGCCGCAGCCGCGGCGCTCGCCGCACTCAGGCGCTCGCCGCGCTATGGCGCTGATGGCGCGCCTTAAGGAACGCGTTGTCGACGCCGCGCATCCACGCGAGTGCGCGACGTGCCTCGCTCGCGCACCGCGATGCTTCCGCTAGACAACGCGTTCTGCGTTCGAGGAGGTCCGTGATGATCGCAGGCAGTTGCTTGTGCGGCGGCGTCCGCTTCGAACTCGATCGCGTGGTCGGTCCGTTCGAGCTCTGCCATTGTTCGCGTTGCCGCAAGACCAGCGGCTCCGCGTTCATCGCGGCCGTCGGCGTCGACCGGCGCGACTTTCGATATCTGGCGGGACAGGAACTCGTCGTCTCGTACGACGCGCCGATCATCGATGCGCCGCCGGCGTATCGCTCCACGTTCTGCAGCCGCTGCGGTTCGCCGGTGCCGGACCCGACATCGACGGCGCCGTGGTTCGAAATCGCGGCGGGACTGCTCGACGGCGACCTCGGCCTCCGGCCGGAGCGGCACATCATGATCGACCGCAAATCGTCGTGGTATGAGATCGACGATGCGCTCCCGCAACTCGACAAGGCCGCGCTGCTCGCGCATCGCGCGCGAGACGCGACGTGAGCGGTGCATACGACGCGATCGTGCTCGGCTTGGGCGCGATGGGGTCGGCGACGCTCGATCAGTTGGCGCGCCGCGGCGCGCGCGTGCTCGGCATCGAACAGTTCGGCATTCCGCACGACCTGGGTTCGAGCGGCGGCGACACGCGGCTGATCCGCAAAGCGTATTTCGAACACCCGGACTACGTGCCGCTGCTCGAACGCGCGTACGCGAACTGGGAAGACCTCGAAGCGCGCGCCGGCGAGCGCGTGCTGTACCGCAGCGGCGTCACGTACATCGGCACGCCGCGGAGCGCGTCGATCGCGGGCACGCGCGCGGCCGCGGCGAAGTACGGATTGCGCTGCGACACGCTGGCGCCGCGCGACCTGGCTGTTCGCGCACCGATGCTGCGTGTGCCGAGCGGCTGCGACGCCGTGTTCGAACCGGACGGCGGATTCGTGCTCGCGGGCCGGGCCATTCGCGCGTTTTGCGAATCGGCGCTGCGGCACGGCGCGGACGTGCGCGCCGGCGAATGCGCGCTCGAGTGGCGCGAGACTTCGCACGGCGTCGAAGTCCGAGTCGGCTCGCAGACGCATCGCGCCGCGCGCCTCGTCGTGACCGTTGGGAGTTGGGCGTCCCGCTTGCTGCCGCGTCTGCCGGTGCAGCTCGCCGTCACGCGTCAGACGTCGTTCTGGGTGTGGCCGCAGAACGCAGCCGCGTATGCGCTCGGTGCGTTCGGTTGTTGGGCGGCCGAACTGGCCGACCTGCCCGGTCTGTTCTACGGCTTCCCGCTGTTGCCGGCGGCGCTCGGCGGACAACTCGGTCTCAAGATCGCGCATCATCATCAGGGCGAGCCGGCGACGCCGGGCCGGCTCGCGCCGGCGCAAGCGTTCGAATTCGAGCCGGTCCGCGAGGCATTGCGCGCGGTCTTCGCGGATGAGTTGGGTCCGGTGGTCGCGGCGAAGACGTGCATGTACACGTCGAGTCCGGATCGTCATTTCATCGTCGACCGCTATCCCGACAGCGAGCGTGTGACGATCGCGTGCGGTTTCAGCGGCCATGGTTTCAAATTCGCATCGGTGATCGGCGAAGCGCTTGCCGACATCGCGATCGAGGGGCACACCGCGCTGCCGATCGAGTTCTTGAGCCTGCGGCGTTTCGCCGCGTCGAACGCAACAGGAGGAGTCGAGCTGTGAGTGGCATGACCCGCAGACGGATGTTGGCGGCGAGCGGGGCGGTTGCGGCGTTACCCGCGTTCGCGGAGACGGCGCCGCTGCCGGTGGTCGACGAGGATCCGCATCCGGTACCGTCCGGGCGCGTCGACGGGGTACGCACCGGCGGCTCTCGGCGTATTCCGATCAGCGGCGGCTACGAGGTGTGGGCCAAACAGATCGGCACCGGCGACATTCCGCTGCTCACGCTGCACGGCGGCCCCGGCGCGACGCACTTCTATCTCGAGTGTTTCGAAGACTTCATGCCGACCGACCGCATCTGCTTCTATTACTACGACCAGCTCGGTTGCGGGTTTTCCGACGCGCCGAACGATCCGTCGTTGTGGACGCTCGAACGATTTCGGCAGGAGGTCGAGGACGTGCGCGCGGCGCTCGGCCTCGACCGCTTCGTGCTGTACGGCCAATCGTGGGGCGGTCTGCTCGCGATCGAATACGCGCTCAAGTATCCGCAGTACCTCAGCGGCCTCGTGATATCGAGCATGACGGCGAGCTATCCGTCGTACGTCGCGTACGCGAATCGCCTGCGCGGCGCATTGCCGGACGAGGTCAACGACGCGATGAAGCGGTACGAGGAGCAAGGCAAGTTCGACGCGCCCGAGTATCAGGATCTTTTGATGACGCAGTTGTACGCGAAGCACCTGTGCCGGCTCGACCCGTGGCCGGAACCGCTGCTGCGTGCGTTCACGCATCTGAACCAGCAGGTTTACACGACGATGCAGGGGCCGAGCGAATTCCAAGTCACCGGCAATCTGAAGGAGTGGGACCGCTGGGCGGACCTACCGCGCATCGAAGTGCCGACGCTGTTGCT
>DASRZO010000388.1:0-3405 GCA_035686405.1 Pseudomonadales bacterium
GACGATGCGGCGATCTACTACCCGTTTACGGACGTGATCGTCACCGATCCGTACAAGGACCTGTCCGATGGGCTACAGATCGCGTTCTACATCGGTCAGTCGAAGGTGATCGACGACACGACGACGGACATGGTGGCGTTCGCGAACGGGGCGGTGTTCGCGCAGATCTGGATCGGGGCGCAGGACAAGCTGCCGCGGAAGTTGCGGGCGGTGTATCTGAACGATCCGTCGCTGCTGCGGCACGACCTGAACCTGTACGACTGGAAGCTGGATCCGAAGGTACCGGCGAATGCGTTCGCGACGCCGCAGGCGGCGGGTGCGACGAAGATCGCGTTTGCACGGCCGGATCAGATGCCGGCCGGCATGAAACCACCGAAGGCACCGAGTGCGCCGGCCGCGGCGCCGCAGGCCCCATCGGCGCCGACGTTGCAGCCGGTCCAATGAGGGCGTTCGCCATGAAGAGGTTCGTCATGAAGAGACTCGCCGCGAAGACGCCCTTGACGAAACGCGTATCCCAACGCGCGGCCATCGCGCTGATGGCGTTGCTTGCTGCGTTCGTCAGTGGTTCTGCGGGCGCGTGGTCGCACGCCAATTCATGGGGCGGTCGTTCATCGGGCGCGTGGGGTTCGGGCGGCACGCACGAGAATGCGTTCGGAGGTTCGACGTCGGGCGGCTTCGGCCAAGGCATGGACCATTCGAACATGTACGGCGGCCACACCGACGCCAGCGCGAGCGGCGTGAGCCACGAGAATGCCTACGGCGGCTCGTCGCAGGCGAACGCGAACGGCGTCGAACACACGAACGCCTATGGCGGCGAGACCGCCGCGAACGGCTACGGCGCGGAACACAGCGGCTACTACGGGACGACGTCGGTGTCGGGCGATACCGCCTACCACACGAACGATTACGGTACGACGTACGCCTATCACCCGGCGCCGTACTACGGCTCGACCGCGTACGTGTATCACCCGCCGGCAACCGTGAACTACTACTACGGCAACGGTTGCTACAACTGCGGCGGATGGTCGACTGCGGGTGCGGCGGCGGCCGGACTCGTCGTCGGTGCCGCCGTCGCGACCGCAGTGACGTCGAACGCCGACGCCAATGCGAACGCCGTCGCGACGGCGAATGCATACGACGCGGGCGTCAATGCCGGCGTCGCGCAAACGAACTCGTACAACGCCGGCGTCGCCGCCGGCAGCGCGAATTCATATGCGGCCGGCTACGCCGCCGGCAGCACCGCGTCGACGACGGTGCACACGACTCAAACGGTATACACCGTCGGTGCGATCTATCCGGTGTTGCCGGCCGGGTGCATCACGCCGAACGTCGCCGGCACCGCGTATTACCTGTGCGGCAACAACTGGTTCCTGCCGTCATACGGCGCGAACGGCGTGTACTACCGCGCGGTCGCCGCGCCGTGACGTGCGCGAAGCGATTCACGCGAGTCGGCGTGCGCGCCTTGATTTGATTGTTGGCGCACCCGGTTCGCGCCGAACGCTGATGGCGTGCGCGAGCCGACGGTGCCGGTGAACGTGCGATTGAGGGAGGTCTTCAGATGAGCATGCCGACCGTGGTCGATGCGGCGCGCGCGATTCGCAGCGGCGCGACGACGTCCGAGGCGTTGACACTCGAGTGCCTTGCGGCGATCGAGCGCCGCAATCCGACGTTGAACGCGTTCGTTCATCTCGACGCCGACGGCGCGCTCGCCGCCGCACGCGCCGTCGATCGCGCGGTGCGCGCCGGCGATACGACGCTCGGGCCGCTCGCGGGCGTTCCGTTCGGCGTCAAAGATCTCGAGAACTGCGCCGGCATGCCGACGACGCGCGGCTCGCGTTGGTTCGCGAACGGCCCGCCGGCGACCATCGACGACATGCACGTCGCACGGTTGCGCAAAGCCGGCGCGATCCCGCTCGGCAAGACTGCGGCGCCGGAGTTCGGCGCGTGGGCGTACACCGCGAGCCCGGCGCTCGGCGTGACGCGCAATCCATGGAACACGCGCCGCACGCCCGGGGGCTCGAGCGGCGGCTCGAGCGCGGCCGTCTCGGCGGGCCTGGTGCCGTTCTGCACCGCGAGCGACGGCGGCGGCTCGATCCGCACGCCGGCGGCGTTCACCGGACTCGTCGGGTTGAAGCCGACGTACGGCCGCATCCCGACGTTCGGCGTCACGCACATCGCTCAGAACGCGGTCGTCGGCAGCCTCGCGACGACCGTGACCGACACGGCACTCTTGCTCGACGTGATGGCTGGGCCCGACGCGCGCGACCGCACGTGCTTGCCGCCGCCGGGCGTCAACTACGTCGCTGCGCTCGATGCGCTCGACGTGCGCGGGTTGGATCTCGCGTGGTCGCTGGATCTCGGCTTCGCGGTCGTCGATCCGGAAGTCGCCGCGATCTGCAAAGACGCAGTCGCGTCGCTGGTGGCTGCGATCGAAGCGCGCCGTGTCGACGACGCGATCGAGCTCGACGACTACATCCGCATCTACGGCAAGATCGAAGGCGTCGACAAATTCGTCAACATCGATCCGGACCTGTGGCAAAACCACCTCGACGAACTCGATCCCCTCAACGCGCCTGGTTGGGAGAAGGCGGCGACGGTGACGCTGCCGAAGTCGGCGCGCATCGAGGCGGAGCGACGCGCGTTCGTGCTGCGCGTCGCGGAGTACTTCGAGCGCTTCGACGTGATCGTCACGCCGATGGTCGCGCGCCCGGCGTTCGCCGCCGAAGGACCGATGCCGACCGAGGTCGCCGGCGTGCCGGGACACGGCGGCGTCGCGGTCATTCACGGCATGCTCGCGAACCTCGCGAATCTGCCGGCGATCAGCCTACCGGCCGGACTCACGCAAGACGGCTTGCCCGTCGCGCTGCAGATCATCGGCCCGCGGTATCGCGAAGATCTGCTGCTCGCGATCGCGCGCCGCTACGAACGCGCACGGCCGTGGCCGCGATTCGCGCCGATGGGGCGGGATTGAGATCGCCGCGGCTAGACCGATACCGTTTGCTCGACGCCGTTGCTCGGCTGTGTCCGAGAACCGGGGCGTTCCGCTGCACTTCAGTGCCGTTGCTCGAGGTGTCCGAAACGCGATTCGGTTGAATCAATGCCGTTGTTCGGCAGTGTCGGAGAAACGCGGCGCTTAGCGGTGCGCCTCAACGCGGTTGTTTGGGAAGTGTCCGAGACGGGGCGTTCCGCTGTGCACTTCAACGCCGTTGATCGGTGTGTCCAAAACACAGGTCGGTTGCATCAACGCCGTTGATCGGCCAGGGCCGAGACACGGGTCGGTTGAAGCAACGCCGTTGTTCGGCGAGTGGCCGAGGCGCGGCATTCGGTTCGCGGGACACGCTGCAAGTACATCCATGTAAGCTCCCTCTCGGCATCCCTGCCTCGAGAGGTTCCCGCGAACCGAAT
>DASRZO010000389.1:0-5778 GCA_035686405.1 Pseudomonadales bacterium
TGTACCCGGCTGGCTGACGAACACACGGATGCCGACGTCGGCGTGGTCCTGCTTCGCCAACAGCTCGCGCAGATAGGCCTGCGCGGCAGCTGAAATTTCGATCATGGCGCATACCCGAGCAATTTGGTCGGGTATGGTACGCAAACGCGAATCCCGTGACTACCCGAACGTCGGACGCATGAACCGCGCTCAAGTCCAGGCCCGGTCCGTGCGATTGAGTTCGAGGGCCGCCCCGGTACGATCACGCCCCGAATTCGAAGATTGGACCCATTGACCGTGCACGACAGCGCCCTCTCGGCCGCCCTCCGCCGCCGCATCCTGGTGATCGACGGCGCCATGGGTACGATGGTCCAACAATGCCAATTATCGGAGGCCGACTACCGCGGGAACCGGTTTGCGGGTCACCCTCGCGCGCTCAAAGGCAACCACGACCTCCTGACGCTGACGCGCCCCGACGTCATCCGCGACATCCACCACGCATATCTCGATGCCGGCGCCGACATCATCGAAACCAACACCTTCAGCGCGACCTCGATCGCCCAGGGCGACTACGAGTTGGCGGAGGTGTGCGAAGAACTGAACCTCGAAGCCGCTCGCCTCGCCCGTGCCTGCGCCGACGACCGGGCGACCGGCGAGCGACCGCGATTCGTCGCCGGCGTCCTCGGTCCGACGAACCGGACCGCGAGCTTGTCGCCGAACGTCAACGATCCCGGCAGCCGCAATGTCACCTTCGTCGAGTTGGTCATCGCCTATACCGAGGCCTTGCGCGGGCTGCTCGATGGCGGCGTCGACTTCATCATGGTCGAGACGGTCTTCGACACGCTGAACGCGAAAGCCGCAATCTTTGCCATCGAAAGCGAATTCGAGCGTCGCCGTATTCGTTTACCGGTCATGGTCTCCGGCACCATCACCGACGCGAGCGGCCGCACGCTGTCAGGACAAACGACCGAAGCATTCTGGATCTCGATCTCGCACGCCCAACCGTTGATTGCGGGGCTCAACTGCGCGCTCGGCGCCGAACAGTTGCGCCCGCATGTCGAGGCGATGGCGCATGCCGCGGACTGCTTCGTCAGCGTCCATCCGAACGCGGGCCTGCCGAACGAATTCGGCGGCTACGATCAGACGCCCGCTCACATGGCGAAGCTGATCGGCGAATTCGCTGCGTCGGGCATGGTCAACTTGGTCGGCGGCTGCTGCGGTACGACACCGGACCACATTGCGGCCATCGCCGCAGCGGTCGAGCGCTGCGCGCCGCGTCGAGTTCCGGAGCTCGGCAAGAAATTGCGTCTCGCCGGCCTCGAGCCGCTCGTGATCGACGATCAATCGCTGTTCGTCAATGTCGGCGAACGTACCAACGTGACCGGCTCGGCGCGCTTCAAACGCCTCGTACGCGAGGGCGCGCTCGAAACGGCGCTCGACGTCGCACGCGACCAAGTCGACAACGGCGCGCAGGTGATCGACGTCAACATGGACGAAGGCATGTTGGACGGCGTCGCGCTCATGTCGCGTTTCTTGAATCTGGTAGCGAGCGAGCCCGACATCGCACGCGTGCCGATCATGGTCGACTCGAGCAAGTGGGACGTGATCGAAGCCGGGCTGCGCTGCATCCAAGGCAAGCCGATCGTGAATTCGATCAGCCTGAAGGAAGGTGAAGCGGAGTTCGTGGAGAAGGCGAAGCGTTGTCGGCGGTATGGTGCGGCGGTCGTCGTGATGGCCTTCGACGAGCGCGGCCAAGCCGACTCGTTGGCGCGTAAAATCGAGATCTGCAGGCGCTCGTACGAGATCTTGGTGCGCGATGTCCGCTATCCGCCCGAAGACATCATCTTCGACCCGAACATCTTCGCGATTGCCACCGGCATCGAAGAACACAATCGCTACGCGCTCGACTTCATCGAAGCATGCGCGTGGATCAAAGAAAATCTGCCGTACGCACGAACGTCGGGCGGCGTCAGCAACGTATCGTTCTCATTTCGCGGGAACGACACGGTGCGCGAAGCGATCAACGCGGTCTTCCTGTACCACGCGATTCGCGCCGGGATGTCGATGGGCATCGTCAACGCGGGACAACTCGGGATCTACGAGGAGATCCCTACCGCGCTGCGGGAGCGCGTCGAAGACGTCGTCCTCAACCGCCGGCCGGACGCGACCGACAACCTGCTCGCGATCGCGGGCGACTACGCAGCACGCAGCGCAGACGTCGCGCAGGAAGACCCGGAATGGCGCAAAGCACCGGTCGGCGAACGCCTGCGTCATGCGTTGGTGAAAGGCATCAACGCGTTCGTCGTCGCCGACACCGAAGAAGCCCGTCTCGCCGCAACGCGACCGCTCGACGTCATCGAAGGCCCGCTGATGGCGGCGATGAACGTCGTCGGCGATCTGTTCGGCGCCGGCAAGATGTTCCTGCCGCAAGTCGTGAAGAGCGCGCGCGTGATGAAGCAGGCGGTCGCACACCTCGTGCCGTTCATCGAGGCCGAGAAGTCGGAAGGTGCGCAGGCCAAGGGCAAGATCGTCATGGCCACAGTCAAAGGCGACGTCCACGACATCGGCAAAAACATCGTCGGCGTCGTGCTCCAGTGCAACAACTACGAGGTGATCGACCTCGGCGTCATGGTGCCGTGCGAACGCATCCTCGAAACCGCGCGTAACGAACGCGCCGACATCATCGGACTGTCGGGGCTGATCACTCCTTCGCTCGACGAAATGGTCCACGTCGCGTCCGAAATGGAGCGCCTCGGCTTCGACATTCCGCTCTTGATCGGCGGCGCGACGACTTCTAAGGCACATACCGCGGTGAAGATCGAGCCGTCTTACCGCCGCGGCCCGACCGTCTACGTCACCGATGCGTCGCGCGGCGTCGGCGTCGCATCGACGTTGCTGTCGCAAGAACAGCGTGGTCGCTTCGTAGCCGACGTCAAAAACGAGTACGAAACGATCCGTGTTCGTTCGAATGCGCGCGCCGACAAGACCGTGCTGCTGCCGTATGCCGAAGCGGTCGCGAAAGGACCGCAGATCGATTGGAACGGCTTCACTGCGACGGCGCCGACGTTTCTCGGCACCCGGATGCTCACCGACTATCCGCTGGAAGAACTGGCGCGTTACATCGATTGGTCACCGTTCTTCATGACGTGGGAGCTCGCCGGCAAGTTCCCGAACATCCTCGACGACGCGGTGGTCGGCGAGGCGGCGCGTTCGCTATACGCAGACGCGCAAGCGATGCTGAACCGAATCATCGACGAACGTTGGTTCAGCGCCCACGGCGTATTCGGATTCTGGCGCGCCCAGCGCGCGGGCGCCGACGACATCGAACTCTTCGACTCACTCGCATCGCGCACGCCGATCGCAACGCTGCACCACCTGCGCCAACAAGCTAAGAAAGGCGCCGAAGGACCGCACTATTCGCTCGCGGACTTCGTGGCGCCCGCCCCGCATACCGACTATGTCGGTGCGTTTGCAGTCAACGCCGGTACCGGCATCGAGCAGGTCGTTGCGAAGTTCCAAGCCGGGCACGACGACTACAGCGCGATCATGGTGAAGGCGTTGGCGGACCGTTTGGCCGAAGCGTTCGCCGAGCGCCTGCATCAACGGGTGAGAACCGAGTTCTGGGGCTACGACCGCGGCGAGACGTTGTCGAACGACGAACTCATCGCCGAACGCTATCGCGGCATTCGCCCTGCGCCCGGCTATCCGGCGTGCCCCGATCACACGGAAAAAACGACCCTGTTTCGGTTGTTGGATCCGAGCCGCGCGCACATGCAGCTGACCGAGCACTTTGCGATGTGGCCGGCCGCCGCCGTGGCGGGCTGGTATTTCGCGCACCCGCAAGCGCGCTACTTCGGCGTCGGCAAAATCGGCCGCGACCAAGTCGAGGACTACGCCCGTCGCAAAGGCGAGACGATCGAAGCGATCGAGCGCTGGCTGCGCCCCAATCTCGCCTACTGATCGATCAGACCGGGTTCGAGATGAAGTGCAGAGCGAACAGCACGCAGGACACGAGGATCGTCACCACCGCCACGGCGTCGGCCTTTTGATCGCTCCAGTGCTTGTTCGACGAATCGGAATCGCTCACGGGTACCTCGAGCGTTGAAACGGTGAAACCGCGCGGCAGTCTACGGTACGGCTCCGCGCGACTCAATCCGTTCTATCCATAGAGGTTTTGACCAGTTTTGCTGCCCCCGGCTTATTGCTAACCTTCGCCGCCACGCCAAAATCCAGCCTTTCCCCGATGTATCGATACGACGAATTCGACCAACATTTTGTCGAGGAACGCGTTGCGCAGTTTCGCGACCAAACCCAGCGCTACATCGACGGCAGCTTGTCCCATGCCGACTTTCTGCACCTGCGCCTCCGTAACGGGCTGTACATTCAGCGGCTCGCGCCGATGCTGCGTATTGCGGTGCCGTACGGCACGCTCGCGTCGCGCCAATTGCGCATGCTTGCTCACATCGCGCGCCATTACGACAAGGGCTATGGACACCTCAGCACGCGCACGAACATGCAGTTCAACTGGCCGGATCTCGCCGAGGTGCCGGATATCCTCGCAGACCTCGCCACGGTGCAGATGCACGCGATCCAAACGAGCGGCAACTGCATTCGCAACGTCACTGCCGATCAATTCGCCGGCGTTGCCGCAGACGAGGCCGTCGATGGAAGACCGTACTGCGAACTGATTCGTCAGTGGTCGACCGCGCATCCCGAGTTCGATTGGTTGCCGCGCAAATTCAAGATCGCGATCAACGGCGCCGCGCGCGACCGTGCCGCGGTCGACATCCACGACATCGGTCTCGAAGTGCGGCGCACGCCCGATGGCATCGTGTTCGACGTCAAGGTCGGTGGCGGGCTGGGCCGCACGCCGATTCTCGGCAGTTTGATTCGCGAGTCGCTGCCGGACATCCATCTGTTGACGTACCTCGAGGCGATCCTGCGCGTCTACAACCGTTATGGTCGGCGCGACAACAAGCACAAAGCGCGGATCAAGATCCTCGTTCGAGCCGTGTCGCCGGAAGTATTTCGCGAGCAAGTCGAAGCCGAGTGGGCGCATTCGAAGGATGGCCCGACGACCTTGACGCGCGAGGAAATCGATCGTGCGATCGCCGCGTTCACGCCGCCGCAATATCTCGCGCTCGAATCGCAACCGGCTGCACTGACATCGGCCCGACTCGCCGACCCCGAGTTCAGTCGTTGGGTCGCAACGAACGTCGCGCCGCACAAACAGGCGGGCTACGCGATCGTCACGTTGTCGACGAAGATCACCGGCGTTCCGCCCGGCGACGTCACGGACGTGCAGATGGACGCTGTCGCCGATTGGGCCGACCGTTTCGGCTTCGGCGAAATCCGCATCAGCCACGAGCAGAACTTCGTTCTACCCGACGTGCCGCAGCGCGATTTGTACGAACTGTGGAAGCTCGCGCGCGGCCAGCGCCTGGCGTCTGCGAATCTCGGCAAGCTCACCGACATCATCTGCTGCCCCGGCGGCGACTATTGCTCGCTCGCGAACGCCAAGTCGATTCCGATTGCCGAAGCAATCCAGCGACGCTTCGACGACGTCGACTACCTGAACGATCTCGGCGAGATCAGCCTCAACATCTCCGGATGCATGAACGCATGTGGCCACCACCACGTCGGCCACATCGGCATCCTCGGCGTCGATAAGAAGGGCGAAGAGTGGTACCAGATCTCGCTCGGCGGCAATGCCGGACGCGATGCTTCGCTAGCCGAAATCATCGGACCGTCGTTCTCCCGTGCCGACGTACCCGACGTCATCGAACAGATTCTCGACGT
>DASRZO010000390.1:0-5214 GCA_035686405.1 Pseudomonadales bacterium
GATGCTCGTGAACGCGCTGTCGGTGCTCGGCGAGCAACCGTCGCTGCGCCACGTGACGCTGCTGCAAGGGACGAAGGCGTACGGCGCGCACATCGCGCCGATGCGGATTCCCGGGCGCGAACGCGAACCGCGCCACCCCAGTGCGAATTTCTATTGGAACCAGGAAGACCACGTCAAAGCGTTCGCGCGCGAACGCGGCTGGACGTACACGATCATGCGGCCGCAAGTCGTGTGCGGCTTCGCACTCGGCAGCCCGATGAACATGCTGAGCGCGCTCGGCCTGTACGCGGCAATCCAACGTGAACTCGGCGAGCCGCTGCGTTATCCGGGCGGTGCGCCGAACGTGATCCAGGCGACCGACGCCGATTTGCTCGCGCGCGCGATCGTCTGGGCGGCGGAGACGCCGGGATGCGCGAACGAGACCTTCAATATCGCCAACGGCGACGTGATGGTGTGGCGCGAGATCTTCCGTGCCGTCGCCGACGTGTTCCGCATGCCGCTCGCCGAGCCGAAGCCGCAGCGTCTGGCCGAGGCGATGCCGAAGTACGCGGATGTTTGGCAACGCGTCGTGGCGAAGCACGAGCTCGCGCCGCATTCGATGGACGAGCTGATCGGTGCGTCGTGGCAGTTTGCCGACGCGGTGCTCGGCTACGGCGGCTCGCCCCCCGACGCACTCGTCAGTACGGTGAAGGCGCGTAAGTTCGGATTCGCCGATTGCGTCGACACGGAGGAGATGTTCGTGCGCCAACTGACCGAGCTGCAGGCCGCGCGGATTCTGCCGCGATGAGCGGACGGATCCTCGTCGGCGACTTCGGCGGCACGAACGCGCGCGTCGCGCTCGCCGAGCGCGTCGGTGCGCCGTTCGACATTCGCAACTACCCGAGCAACGACTTCGCGACCGGCACCGCCGTGATCGAGCGTTATCTGGGCGAAGTCGGAGCGGCGGGCGTGCGCGGTTGCTGCATCGCGATCGCCGGACCGGTCGACGGCGGCCGCGGCAAGTTGACGAACGGCCGCATCGTCTGCGATGCGCGCGAGATCGAAGCGGCGCTCGCGTTCGAGCACGCGCTCGTCATCAACGATTTCACGGCCGTGGGCCACGCGCTGCCGACCCTGCCGATCGCCGCGCTGCGGACGATCGGGCCGGAACTGCGCGGCGTCGGCACGATCGCCGCGATCGGTCCCGGCACCGGTCTCGGCACCGGATTCGTGGTGCCCGACGGTCGCGGCTGGCGGGTGCTGCCGTCGGAAGGCGGTCACGGCAATCTCGCGCCGAGCGATCCGCTCGAGGTCGAGGTGCTCGGGCATCTGCTGCAGCGCTTCGATTTCGTCGGTTGGGAAACCGTGCTGTCGGGTCCGGGCCTCGTGAATCTCTACCGCGCGGTGTGCGAGGTGTGGGGTACGTCGCCGCAAATCGACGACCCGAGCGCGATCACCGCGCGCGCGGTGACGATCGAAGATCCGGTGTGCCATCAGACGCTCGAGATGTTCTGCAATTTGTTGGGCACCGCCGCCGGCGGGCTCGCGATGACGGTGTGCGCGACCGGCGGCGTCTACATCGCCGGCGGCATCGCGCCGCGCATCGGCGACTTCATCGCGCAGAGCCAATTTCGCCGCCGCTTCGAGGCGCGCGGCCCGATGTCGTACTACGTCAAAGCGATTCCGACGCGGCTCGTGCTCGAAGCAGATTTGGGTCTGCTCGGCGCGGCCGCGGCGTATCGAAGCACCCACGCCTGAGAAGCCGCCTGTCCGACGGCGATTCGGTGTGCGCTCGTTCGTGCGTGCTGGGTGCGACCGAGGTCGGTCGTGGCGTAAGTCAGTCGTGAGGGCGCAGGGCGTCCGCCGCGATCGGCGTCGTCTCGCATTCGTCACCGGTGCGCGCATATAGATAGTCGCGCGTCGCCGGAAACGGCGCGTCGCGCCCGCCGAGCTGCATTTGGAACACGACCAAGTCGCCGTATTCGAACGCGGTCTGCGATGCGACCAAGTAGAATTCCCACATCCGGCAGAAATCCTCGCCCTTCGTCGCGGCAAAGTGCGCTCGTTGGGTCTGGAAGCGCCGATTCCACTCCTTCAGCGTCAGCGCGTAGTGCGGACGCAGGATCTCGACGTCGCCGGCGATCAGGCGCGCCTTCTCGATCGCCGTCGAAATGTTCGACAACGACGGAATGAAGCCGCCCGGAAAGATGTGCCGACGAAACCAAGCATTCGTCGAGTTCGGCGGCCGCGTCGAGCCGATCGTGTGCAACAGCGCGCAGCCGCCCGGGTTCATCTGCGCGACGAGCTGGTCGAAGTAGCGGGCGAAATTGCGCCGGCCGACGTGTTCGAACATGCCGACGCTGACGATGCGGTCGTAGCGGCCGCGGTGTTCGCGGTAGTCCTCCAAGCGAAATTCGACGCGATCGTCCAGGCCGCGGCGAATGGCTTCCGCCTGCGCGACGCGCAGTTGCTCGGCCGACAACGTCAAGCCGACGACCGAGACGTTCGCCGTCTCCGCCAGATGCATCGCGAGGCCGCCCCAACCGCAGCCGATGTCGAGCACGCGTTGTCCCGGTTCGAGCAGCAATTTGCGCGCGATGTGATTGCACTTCGCGAGCTGCGCGGATTCGAGCGAAATGTCGGGATCGCGATAGTAGGCGCACGAGTAGTGCATGCCGCGATCGAGGAACGCGCGAAACAATTCTTCGTCGAGGTCGTAGTGCCGGTGCACGTTCGACGCGCTCGCCTTCAGCGCATTCCACGACTGCACGCGTGCCAGCATTTCGCCGACGATCGAGCGGCGTTGAATCAGATCGCCGAAGTTGTTGCGCAGAATCGTCAGCAGCTCGGCGAGCGTACCGTCGGCGACGTCCCAGCTGCCGTCCATGTAAGTTTCGCCGAGTTCGAGCGCCGGGTTGGCGAGAATGCGCCGCAACGCATCGGCCTTGTGGATCACCCAAGTCGCCTTGGGCGCACCAGTGCCGAAGCGATGGCGTGTCCCGTCCGCTTCGACCAACGTCAGCTCGCCGCACCGGACGTGTTCTTCTAGTAGTCCGAGACGCATCTGACCCTCCGAGCAGTCCAGGGATGGATTTATACATCAGACGGCGGGCAAGACAACCCGATCCGAACCGAGTGCGCTCGTCAGCGGCCGTGGTCTTCGACGCAACGATTCGTTAGCCTCGTTCGGTTCTGAACACATGCGACGCGCGCAGCGAGGAGGGGACATGAAGGTCAGCATCGGCATCGGCGGGGCGGCATCGGGCCGCAAACGCGACTTCGACGAACAGGTCGACTACGTTGTCGAAGCGGAAAAGCTCGGCGTCGACGCGGTCTGGACGGCCGAAGCGTGGGGCCAAGACGCCATTTCCCCGCTCGCCTATCTCGGCGCTAAAACGCATCGCATTCGCCTCGGTACCGGCATCATGCAGATCAGCGCGCGCGCGCCGGTGATGACCGCGATGACGGCGCTGACGATGGCATCGATCACCAACGACCGTTTCATTCTCGGCCTCGGTGCCAGCGGGCCGCAGGTGGTCGAGGGGTTGCACGGTCGCCCGTTCAAGGCGCCGCTGACGCGCATGAAGGAAACCGTCGACATCATTCGGCTCGCGTTCGCTGGCGAGAAGATCGAATACCACGGCCAGTACCACGAGTTGCCGCTGCCGGGCGGACAAGGCAAAGCGCTGCGCTTGGCGCAACCCGGCAACCCCAACATCCCGATCTACTTGGCGACGCTCGGTCCGGCGACGCTCGAATACACCGGCGCTGCAGCCGACGGTTGGCTCGGCACGTCGTTCACGCCGGAGCATGCCGATGCGCACCTGAGCTACATCCGTCGCGGCGCACAGAGCGCGGGCCGCAAATTCGAGAACATCGACATTCAGGTCGGGGGTACGGTCGCCTTCGGCGACGACCTCGACGCGTTGGTCGAACCGCTGAAGCCGGCGATGGCGTTCACGCTCGGCGCGATGGGATCGCCGACGACGAACTTCTACAACGACGCGTACAAGCGCGGCGGTTGGGAAGAAGCGGGCCGCGAAGTGCAGAAGCTGTGGGTGGCCGGCAAGCGCGACGAGGCGATCGCGAAGGTGCCGGCGCAGATGGTGATCGAGGCGAACATCCTCGGCGACGCGAAAACCGTTCGCGACCGCATCCGGATGTACAAGACGAGCGGCGTCACGACGCTGCGCGTGCAACCGGCCGGCCGCGACTTGAAGGAGCGCCTCGAAACGCTCGGCCGGGTGATGGACATCGTCCGGGGCATGTAGGCGGGCCCACGCGTGCTGACGCGGTCGTGCGGCTCGACGGTCGGCGCGAGCGGGCTGCCGTGCTCGACTGCGTTCGGCGAGATCGCCGCTGAGCCGGCCTCGTCGTATCGAACCCGCGGGTGATGCGCCTCGACTTGCTCGTCAGCGGCTTTGATTGCGCCCGCGCTCTTGAATGCCTTTGCGCCGAGCGGCGACCTTATCCGGCGTCAGTTCCCCGCGCGCGTGGGCTTGGCTCGCGTCGAGCTCGATCGCCATGCCTTCGCCGAGCGTCGAATTCCAGCCCTGGTCCATGATGCGTTTGATTTCGCTGCGCGTGACCGGGTCGGTCGACACGATGTCGCGCGCGAGCGCCTTGCACGTCGGCAACAGCTCGGCCGGTTCGACGACGCGATTCACCAAGCCCCACTCGTACGCGCGTTCGGCCGTGAGGTAGTTGCCGGTCAGCGACAACTCCTTCGCGCGATTGATGCCGATCAACCGCGGCAGTTTCTGCGACAAGCCCCAACCCGGTACGACGCCGACGCGCGCATGCGTATCGGCGAAGCGGGCTTGCGTCGATGCGATCAGGAAGTCGCACATCAACGCGATTTCGAAGCCGCCGGTAATCGCGTAGCCGTTCACGGCGCCGATGATCGGTTTGCCGACTTCGGTGATCACGCGCGCCAGGTGCCGGTCGCTGACGGCGTTCGTGTCGGCGTCGCGCTCGCCGCCGAGTTCCTTCAGATCGAGCCCCGCGGTGAACGCGCGGCCGGCGCCGGTCAGGATGATCACTTGCGTTGCTGCGTCGTCGCGCAAGCGTTCGAACGTTGCAACGATGGCCCCGCGCAGGGCGCGCGACAGCGCATTCAACGCCTCGGGTCGGTTCAGCGTGACGGTCGTGATGCCGTCTTCGGTCTCGGTCAAGACGAGCGAATTCATGGAATGATGGTCCTCGGTGTCGGTGTCGGTGTCGGTGTCGGTGTCG
>DASRZO010000391.1:0-2822 GCA_035686405.1 Pseudomonadales bacterium
CGAACGCCGCGTCCGGCGTACCGGCCATCAGGAACGACATCACGAGGTTGTAGTACGCGGCGTGACTATCGCGGCTCGAGAACGCCGGGCGCGCGGCGGAATTCACGGTGCCGCCGGCCCGGCGAATGGCGTCGGCGACTTTCGTGACCGCGCGTTCGCAGTCGCGCGACACCGGCGCGATGTCGTCGTTCGCCCACACGCCGACTTTGAGGTCGCGCAGCGTGCGGCCGTCGAGGCGCGGCAGGTCGTAGCGAATGGCGGACTCGATGCGATCCGGCTTCGCGAGGATGTCGAGTGCGAGATCGAGGTCTGCGGCCGAGCGCGCCATCGGCCCGACCACGGCGATCTCGGGTTCCGCGATCGATCCCGGCGGCGCGTGGCCGCGGCTCGGCACCAACTTGTACGTCGGCTTGTGGCCGAACACGCCGCAATAGTGCGCGGGGTTGCGGATCGAACCGCCGATGTCGGAACCCATCTCGAGGCCGGTGAGTCCGGCGGCGAGCGCAGCGGCCGAACCGCCTGACGAGCCGCCTGGGGTGCGGCCCCTCATCCACGGGTTGTCGGTCGTGCCGTAGATGACGTTGTAGCTCTGGAAATCGCCGAGATTCAGCGGCACGTTCGTCTTGCCGAACAGCGTCGCGCCCGCCGCGCGCAAGCGCGCGGCGACGACGGAGTCCGTCTTCGCGATGTTGTTGCGCAGCTCCGGCATGCCCCACGTGGTCGGCGACCCGGTCAGATCGAACGCTTCCTTGATCGTCATCGGCAAACCGGCCAGCGGCGTATCGGTGCGCGCGGTGCGAGCGGCCGCCTCCGCGTTCGGGTCTTGCCAGATGATCGCGTTCAATTCGCCGTTGAAGCGTTTGATGCGCGCTCGATACTCGGCGTACAGCTCGGCGGGACTCACCTGTTTGTCGCGCAGCATCGCGACGAGTTCGGTAGCCGATTTGAACGCGAGCATGGCGGCTCTCCCGTCGAGCGACGTCGTATGAGGGGCGGAGCGTCGGACTGTAGCGAGCCAGCGGCGATTTATTCAAGCGCGGCGGATATGATCGCGAGCTTCGAAAACAGGAGTCGACGATGGCGAACGTGAACAGGCAGTGGGTGCTCGCGAAACGACCGCACGGCAAGGTCGGCCCCGCGAACTTCGAATATCGTGAAGTTCGGATACCGAAGCCGAAGGACGGTCAGGTGCTGGTGAAGAATCTGTATCTGTCGTTCGATCCGACGCAGCGCGGCTGGATGGAGGACCGGCCGAGCTATCTGCCGCCGGTGAAGCTCGGCGAAGTGATGCGCGCGAGTTCGGTTGCCGAGGTGGTGACGTCGAACCATCCCGACTTCTCGCCCGGCGAAAAGGTGCTGACCGGCGGCGGCTGGCAGGACTACTACGTCGCGTCGCCGACCGGCAGTCCGTTCGGCCTGACGAAGGTCCCGCCGGGCGTCGGGCCGACGATGCTGCTGTCGGTGCTCGGCGTCACCGGCCTGACGGCGTATTGGGGTCTCCTCGACATCGGCAAGCCGCAGGCCGGCGAGACGGTGCTCGTCTCCGGGGCCGCCGGTGCAACCGGTTCGGTCGCGGGGCAAATCGCACGCATCAAAGGCTGTCGCGTGGTCGGCATCGCCGGCGGCGCCGACAAGTGCAAGTGGCTGAAGAAGACCGCGCGCTTCGACGCGGTGATCGACTACAAGAATGAAGACGTCGACGCGCGCATCGGCAAGCTGTGTCCGAAAGGCGTCGACGTGTTCTTCGACAACGTCGGCGGCGACATCCTGGAAGCGGCGCTGAACCATCTCGCGATGCGCGCCCGAGTGGTGTTGTGCGGGGGCATCTCCGGCTACAACGCGACGAAACCGATCCCCGGGCCGGCGAACCTGATGAACCTCGTCGTCATGCGCGCACGCATGGAAGGCTTCATCATCATCGATTACATGAACCGCAATCACATCGCGATTCCCGAGCTGCTCGGTTGGATCGGGGCGGGCGAGCTCGTGTATCAGGAAGACATCCAAGAGGGCTTCAAGAACATCCCCGCGACGCTGACGCGGTTGTTCAGCGGGAAGAACATCGGGAAGCAGTTGCTGAAGATCGATTGAGTCACGCTGGATTTCGGACGATCGGATGTCGAGTTGAACGAGGTCGAGGCGGGTACTTGCCGCGCCAGACACGCCGTGAATACATCCTTGTAGGCTTCGTCGCGACATCCCTGTCGCTCAGAGTCTGGCGCAACAAGTACCCGCCTCGACCTCGACCACCGTCGCGCCACGACCAAGGCGCGATTGCGAAGCCGCTTGGGTCGGATCACTCGATCAATTGCCCGACGTCCGCCATCGAATTCTTCAGGCTTCTCTAGACGTCCGATCCCTGTCATTCATCGCGTCCAACGCGACCTTCCTCGAAACCCGCATTGCGCATCGCCGCTCGAGGCGGTGGATGATCGATGCGCCGGACTCTGAGCGACAGGGATGTCGCGACCAAGCCTACAGGGATGTATTTACGGCGTGTCCGGCGCGTCGATCGTCCACCGCCATCGCGTCCAAATCGAAGGCGCTCTTCCGCTGCTGTGGTGATTCCGTCGATGAGTCTTGGTTGGCGGAGCACGCGCTACCACGAGTTCCGCGATGCTGCGAAATCGTTAGAGGCTCGAGCCGTCCTTCGTTTGCGCGCGCTGCAATGCCAAGACGGTCGTCTGCATGCGATCCCATTGGTCGAACAGTAGCCGGCGTTGGCCGGCCGCGTCGCCCGGTACTTGCGAGCGCGGCACGCGCCAGAAATGCACGCGGATCTCCGCGCCGATCCAGCTGCCGTTGATCAGCGAGGCAAAGTG
>DASRZO010000392.1:0-3804 GCA_035686405.1 Pseudomonadales bacterium
GGAAGGCGTCGTGCACTATTGCGTGACGAACATGCCCGGTGCGGTGGCACACACGTCGGCGCTCGCGTTGAACAACGCGACGCTCCCCTTCGTAAAGGCGTTGGCTGGACGTGGCCTCGCGGCGCTGTCGGACGACCCGAACCTCGCGGCCGGCCTGAACGTCTACCGCGGCTCCATCACGCACGCGGCGGTCGCCGGTGCGCTCGGCTATCCGCTCAATCGGTTCCCGGCCGCGGCTTGATCGATCGGCGTGACGAAGGCGCCCCGCGAAGCAGACGTGCGTTTGGGTGTTTTGGCATACGCACGGCGCGCCGACGAGTCTGCGCGCGAAACGATGCCCGCATCGCGCGTCAGCGCGCCGTTCTGCCGACCGATTCGAGGGGAGACGCGCCGGTCGGCTGAACGTGCGTCGTGGTACCGCGGCGTATTTGTCGCGCGTCGACGAATGCTCTAGCCTACCGCCTCCGCCACACCCGTCAGGCGCGCCATGGCCGCTAAAAAAGAAGACGTCGCACGAACGCTCGCGCAGCTCGATCGCGCTGCGCTCGAAGCGTATTGGATGCCGTTCACTGCGAATCGGCAGTTCAAGGACAACCCGCGTCTGATCGATCGCGCCGAAGGGTGCTACTACATCACCACCGACGGGCGTCGCGTACTCGATGGACTGTCTGGACTGTGGTGCTGCGGCGCGGGTCACAATCGACCGGAAATCGCCGATGCGGTGGCACGGCAACTGCGCACGCTCGACTATTCGCCGGCGTTCCAATTCGGCCATCCGCTGGCGTTCGAACTCGCGAACAAGATCAAAGCGCTGACGCCGGACGGTCTCGACTACGTCTTCTATGTGAACTCCGGCTCCGAGGCGGCCGACACGTCGCTGAAGATCGCGCGCGCGTATTGGCGGCAGAAGGGATTCCCGTCGAAGACGAAATTGATCGGCCGCGCGAAGGGCTATCACGGTGTCAACTTCGGCGGCATCTCGGTCGGCGGTATCGGCCCGAATCGGAAACTCTTCGGCGACGGCGTCGCCGCCGATCATTTGCGTCACACCTTGTTGCCGGAGAACGCGTTCAGCAAAGGCATGCCGGCGAAGGGCGCCGAACTCGCCGACGAACTCGACGAGTTGGTCGCGCTGCACGATGCGTCGAACATCGCGGCGGTCATCGTCGAACCGTTCGCCGGCTCCGCAGGCGTGCTGCCGCCGCCGAAGGGCTATCTCGAACGTTTGCGCGCGATCTGCGACAAGCACCAGATCCTGCTGATCTTCGACGAAGTCATCACCGGATTCGGTCGCGCCGGCGCGCGTACCGGCGCAGAGGCGTTCGGCGTGACGCCCGACATCATGAATTTCGCCAAACAACTGACCAATGGCGCGGTGCCGATGGGCGCGGTCGTCGTGAAGAACGACATCTACCAGACGTTCATGCAGACCGGCGGCCCCGAATACATGCTCGAGTTGCCGCACGGGTATACGTATTCGGGTCATCCGATCGCCTGCGCCGCGGGCATCGCAGCGCTCGATTTGCTCGAGAGCGACAAGCTGATCGAACGCGTGCGCGCGCTCGCGCCGTATTTCGAGGCCGGCATTCACGGCCTCAAGGACCGCAAGCACGTCGCCGACATTCGCAACTACGGCTTCGCCGGCGCATTGACGCTCGCCGCGATGCCGGGCGAACCGGCCCGACGACCGTATGAAGTCGCGATGCGCTGCTGGCAACGCGGCGTGTACGTCCGCTACGGCGGCGACACCTTGCAATTCGGCCCACCCTTCGTCGTCGAGAAGAGCGATCTCGATCGCTTGTTCAACGTCGTTGCGGACGCGCTCGACGAACAGCAGTAGACACGCCGATTCCGATCGGCACTTCGGAGGACACATGACCCAATCGATGCACAACGTCGCGCCGCCCGGTTCGCTCGAGGCGAAGGACCTCGAACACCTCTTGCACCCGGCGACGAACCTGAAGCTGCACCACGAGAAGGGCCCGACGGTGTTGATGCGCGCGAAGGGCGTGTACGTCTGGGACAACAAAGGCAAGCAATACCTCGAAGGCATGGCGGGTCTCTGGTGCACGGCGATCGGTTACGGCGAAGAAGAACTCGCACGCGTCGCCGCGGAACAGATTCGGAAGCTGTCGTACACGCACTTGTTCGGCGGCAAGAGCCACGAGCCGAGCATTCTGCTCGCCGAAAAGCTGAAGAAGATGATGCCGTTCGACGCGGGCCGCGTGTTCTTCGGCTTGTCGGGGTCGGATGCGAACGACACGCAAGTGAAGTTGATGTGGTACTACCACAACATCATCGGCAAGCCGGAACGCAAGAAGATCATTTCGCGTCGGCGCGGCTATCACGGCGTCACGGTCGCGAGCGGCAGCCTCACCGGCTTGCCCGCGTTCCACAAGCACTTCGACCTGCCGATTCCGAACATCCTGCACACCGACGCGCCGCACTACTACCGGGAAGGCAAAGACGGCGAAAGCGAAGCCGCGTTCGTGGATCGCATCGTCGGCAATTTGGAAGCGCTGATTCAGAAGGAAGGTCCGGACACGATCGCCGCATTCATCGCGGAGCCGGTGCTCGGCGCCGGCGGCGTCGTCGTGCCGCCGAAGGGCTACTACGAGAAGGTGCAAGCGGTGCTCGACCGCTACGGCATCTTCTTCATCGACGACGAAGTGATTTGCGGCTTCGGCCGCACCGGCAATCCGTTCGGTGCGCAAACGCTGAACATCAAGCCGACGACGATGAGCGTCGCGAAGGCCGTGTCGTCCGCATACTTGCCGTTGTCGGCGGTGATCATTCCGGAGTTCTTGTACGAACCGTTCGTCGAAGCGGCAGGCCAAGTCGGAACGTTCGGCCACGGTTTCACGTACTCGGGTCATCCGGTGTGCGCCGCGGTCGCGTTGCGGAACCTCGAATTGATGGAAGAACGCGATCTGTTCGGACACGCGGCGCGGATGTCGAAGCCGTTCCAAGAACGACTCAAGGGCCTCGGCGATCACCCGCTGGTCGGCGAAGCCCGCGGCGTCGGCCTGATCGGCGCGGCCGAACTCGTCTCCAACAAATCGACAAAGGTGCCGTTCGAGTCGAAGCGCGGCGTCGCGGCGTATTGCTCGGCGCGCGCCGAAGAGCACGGCCTGATCGTGCGCAACATCGGCGAGACGCTCGCGGTGTGTCCGCCGCTCGTCATCACCGAGAATCAGGTGCACGAACTATTCGACAAATTCACGCGCGCGCTCGACGATACGCTCGCGTGGACGCAGCGGGGTTGATCGACGACGGTCGCCTCTGTTGTAGTCGGCGACGTCACGCGCGATCGGGCTTCGGGGGAAAGCAGAAATGACGAATAAAGGGTGGGTGGTCGCGGCGTTGTTGGCTGCGGCGTTGCCGGCGATGGCAGCCGCGCCGGTACCGGCGCCGCTGCAACCGGAACGGGCGACCGCCGAGAAACTCGGCCCGCCGAAGCCGCATTGGTTCTTCGTCTACGACTCGAACTTCCTCGGTTACCTCGACAGCAAGGTCTACCTGTTCGACGGCGACACCGGGTCGATGCTCGGCATGCTGTCGACCGGCACGTGGGGCAACGCCGTCGAATTCGCGCCGAACTTCTCCGCCATCTATGTACCGGAGATGTACTACAGCCGCGGCAGCCGCGGCGATCGCACCGACATCGTCGCGATCTACGACACGACCGAACTGAAGAACGTCGGCGAAGTGATCATTCCGGCGAAGCGCGCGACCGGCGTGCCGCATCGCGCGTATCAAGGGCTCTCGGACGACGGCCGCTTCATGTATGTCGACAACATGACG
>DASRZO010000393.1:0-7653 GCA_035686405.1 Pseudomonadales bacterium
AGCGCCATCCGTTCTTTGCGTTGGTGAAGACCTTCTTCGGTGCGGACACCGGCGCCGTCGTCCGCTACGTGCCGCACGAAGGGTTCGCCGTCGAACCGGGCAGCGCGATGCCGATGCCCAACGGCATCGAGAAGGGGCGGAGCGACGACGTGTTGTACGTCTCCGCGTTCGGCGGCAACGAGGTGCGGAAGATCGATTTGGCGAAAGGCGCGGTCACGGCGCGCGCGAAGGTCGCGCGCCCCGACAACATCACGTGGACGGACGACGGCAAGCTGTTGGTCGCGTCGCACACGGACTCGTTCGTCGAGCTGACGCATTGCCGGAACTTGGCGGTCGGTGCGTGCGGCGCGGCTTTCGAAGTGGTGGCGCTCGATCCGGATACGCTCGCGCAATTCGTCTGGCTGTCGCACCGCGGTGCGCCGATCGGCGGCGTGTCCGTCGCGCGGCGTGTCGGCGGTTCGGTCTATCTCGGTACGTTCGCCGGCGATCGCATCGCGCGCTGGCAGCCCGTCGGCGCACCGCCGTAGCTCGGGCGCAGCCGAGCAGCTCCGCTGCGCGCGGACTGCGTGCTCGAAGCGGCGCAACGAGTGCGGCGCAACCGAATCAGCGCAGTGCGGCGGCGATGCGCCGCCACAGTTCTCGTTGTGCCGCCGTCAGCAACGGCGACGTCGCGACCGGAAACGAACCGTGACCGACGATCATCAATTCGGCGCGCAAGTCGAACCACGCGAACTGACCGTGGATGCCGAGCATCGCGAGTTGGCGCAGCGCCGGATCGATCACCCAGAACTGATTGCGGTAGTGGCCGCGCGGAAAACGCTCGGTGCGACCGGCGGCGGCGAACGCGCCGTGCGCCGCGGGATTCGGCGCGCACAGTCCGTCGATGAACGACGCGGGCACGACTTGCTCGCCCGCGAGGTTGCGACCGGCGTTGACGACGAGGCTCGCCCAGCGTGCGAAATCGCGCAGCGTCAAGCTCAGTTGACCCTCCGCAATCGGGAATCCGAACCGATCGGTGTTGAACCAACCGACCGACTCGGCGCCGGCGCGTTGGAACAGCCGCCGCTCGATCAGCGGCAGCACCGGTTCGCCGAACGCGGCTTCGGCCGCCATCATCAAACCGTTGGTGAGCGGCGACGAATAATTGAAGTAGGCGCCGGGCACGTGCGTTTGGGCGCCCATGCCCTCGATCAACCAACGCCGCGCGCCGATCGACTCCGCGTCCGTTGCCGGGTAGTAGCCGACGGCGCGTGCGTAGGCGTAGTAGACGCCGTCGCGGTCGGCGTAGTCCTCGACGTACGCGAGGCCCGCGGCCATGTCGAGCACGTGCTGCAACGTCACGCCGCGCCAGGCGGGCACGGCGCGCAATTCGGCGACGTAGTCCGAGAACGGTGCGTTTGGGTCCATGCGGCGTTCGTCGATCGCCTGCGCGATCAGCAGCGTCGTCAGCGATTTCGTCGTCGAGTGTTGCAGGTGGTGATCGGCGACCGTCATGCCGTCGCGATACGACTCGTGCACGACTTTGCCGCGATGCATGACGAGCAGCGAATCGTTGAAGAGGCGCCGGTTCAGAAACGTCGTACCGTCGATCGGCCGATCGGCCAGCGCATCGTCGAAAATCAGCGCCTCCACGTCGAACGAATGCGCCGCGCGCGGCAGCGCGATCGGCGCGGCCGGTTCCAGGAACACGACCGGCATCATCCGGTCCATGTGCAGTTGGCTCGCCGCGAGGTGCGGCGGATGGTCCCAGTTCGATCGATCGATGCCGCGGCGGGCATCGATCACACCGTCGACGATGCCGTGCGTGACGACGCGTACCACGTCCGGCTCAGCGCTTTTCCAAGCGGACGGCGTACTCGCCGCCGAACCGCGCCGCGACTTCGCCGTTTGCTTCGATCGAGCATTCGAGCGGAAAGCGGGTCTTACCGTCGGCCTCGAGACGGCGCAGCGCCTCGGCGTGCTCGTCGGGGGAGAACCGGCACGTCGCGACGATTTCGGATTTCACCGGTCGATCGTATTTGATCCGACCGTCGGCGATCACGATGCTGCCGTCGATCGCGCGCGTCTTCAGCTGCAGCCACGTCATGCCCCAACCGCACAGCGCGGCGATCGCGTACAACGATCCCGCGAACGCGGTGCCGTGCACGTTGATGTTGGGCGCGAGCTGCGCGCGCACCACGAGCCGGTCGTTGGCGAATTCGCCGACGCGGATGCCCATCGCTTTGCTGATCGGGATTTCTTCGTGCCAGGTGCGTTCGAGTTCGGCGCAGAGTGTTCTCATGGCGCGGCAGTATAGCGACCGAGCATGTCCGGCGCGCGCTCGGCGTGTCGCGTCGCGGCCTCGACCGTCTTCGCGAATGCGAGCAGCCGCGCTTCGCCGCGGACCGGCGCGACGATCTGCATGCCGATCGGCAATCCGCCGCGGCTGAAGCCGGCCGGCAGCGACAACGCCGGGCAACTCGTCACGGTGACGCGGGCGCAGCTCTGCATCCATTCGAGATAGTCGCGCATCGCGATGCCGTTGATCGCGGTCGGATACGGTTGATTCACGTCGAACGGCAACACTTGCGTGGTCGGCCCGACGACGAAGTCGTAGCGGTCGAAGAAGGCGTTCATGCGTTGATAGACGGCGCGCCGCGTCGCGTACGCGCGGTCGATGTCGTCGACGGTCAATGCTTCGCCCGCGGCGAGGTTCCAGCGGATCGTGTCTTTCAACTGCGCGCGATCGGCAGCGGAGAGCGCGCCGAACCGCGCTCGAAATCCGTGCGCGCGCAATACGTGGAAGACTTCGGTCGCGCCGGACAGATCGGGGCACGCGAGTTCGACGCTCGCGCCGAGCGAGTCGAGCAAGCGGCCGGTCGCTTCGATGCAGGCGCGGACTTCGGCGTCGACCGGCAAGCCGAGGTCGGGCGTCAGCGCGACGCGCACGCCGCGCGGATCGAGCGGCGTCACCGGATAGAACGCCGACGGCGGATCGGTGAACGCGAACGGCACGCGACGGTCGTCGCCGACGAGCACCGACAGGAACAACGCGATGTCGTCGACGCCGCGCGCCATCGGGCCCTGCACCGCCATGTCGGACCACGGGTTCAGCGTCGGATGTGCGGGCACGCGGCCCGGCGTGGTGCGCAGGCCGAGCACGTTGCAAAAGCTCGCGGGATTGCGCAGCGAACCGCCGAGGTCGCTGCCGTCGGCGAGCGGCAACATGCGCGCCGCGAGCGCGACCGCGGCGCCGCCGCTGCTGCCACCGCACGTCGTCGTCGGGTCGTAGGGATTGCGCGTCGCGCCGAACACCGTATTGAAGGTCTGCGAACCCGCGCCGAACTCCGGCGTGTTCGTCTTGCCGACGGCAATCATCCCCGCCGCGCGCATGCGTTCGACGATCAAGTCGTCTTCGGTCGGTACGTGGTTCGCGTACAACGGCGAGCCGAACGTCGTGCGCACACCGCGCGTCAGCACGAGGTCTTTGTGCGCGGTCGGCAGACCCCACAGCGGCGGCGGATGCTGCGGTCGCTTCGCGTCGAACGCCCGCGCGGTCTCGCGCGCACGTTCCGCGTCCAGAGTAACGATCGCGTTGAGGCGCGGGTTGAACGCGTCGATCTGCTGGAGATGCGCGTCCATCACCTCGACGCAGCCGACGTCGCCGCGCGCGAGCAGTCGCGCGAGGTCGACGGCGCTCTTCGTGCAGAGTTCGTTCAACGCCGCGTGAGGGCGATGACCGGTATCTTGCGGGTCGTCTTCTTCTCGTACTCGGCGAACGCCGGCATCGCGGCCGCCATCTTCTTGTACAAGTTCGTGCGTTCCGGTTCGCCGAGCACCGTTGCGCGCACGTTCACTCGCTCGGCGCCCACTTCGATCGACACGTCCGGGTTCGCGACCAGGTTGTGATACCACGGCGGGTTGTGCGGCGCGCCGGCGAACGACGCGATGATCACGTAGCGCTTGCCGTCCGGCAGGTACGCGAGCGGATTGACGCGCGTCTTGCCGGTCTTCGCGCCCTTCGTCGTCAGCAGCAGCATGTGTGCGCCCTCGAACGGGCCGCCGACTTTGCCGTTGTTCCGGCGGAATTCCTCGATGATCCCTTTGTTGAATTCGTTCATGTCCATCGTTGCGTCCCCGCGTACGTGAGCGGCCCACGTTAATGCAAGTTCGCCGCGACAGAAACCGGCGGAACCGGCATCGTCCGGACATTCGGGTTCGGGCAAGGAGGGGAGCGGAAACGGCGACCGATCGGCGTGCGGTTGGCGCGACGATGCCACCGTAAGCAGACGCGTGCTGCGCATTCGGCGCGACGACGTGGCGCTCACCGCAACGGCAAATAGATGTCGGTGATCCACTCGTGTTCCGGCACGTCCGGAAACAGGTTCACGCGATGGAAGTACAGCGGGAAGTCGCGCAGCTCTTCGCCGCTCTGCGGCAACCACGTCGCATACACGAAATTCACCGCGGCGCCGAGCGCATCCTCGGTGCCGACGTGCCGCAACAGCGCGCAACGTCCGCCCGGAATCGTCTTGCGAACGACGCCGGCCGCGTTCTCCGGCACGTCGCGCTCGGTCGCCGCACAGAGGTCGTAGTGACAATCGTCGTCGGTGTGTTTGTACACGACGTTGTACGTGGCGCTCGTCCTCGGCGGCAGGCCGTTCTGCCGGCGCCATTCGATGAAGCGGCGCGTCGACGCGCCCATGGCGTTCGGGTGGCCGCGGTGTTCGAGCACTGCGACTCCGATCGGCTCGACGTCGACGATCCGTACGTCGTCGATTCGCAGATTCGGTGTCATGTATCGGTTCCTCATGGTTCGCACGGATCGGTACGTCGCGTGCCAAACGTCCCAGTGCGGGCTTTCCCGAAATTCGGACGGCGTCTGCCCGAACGTTTTCTTGAAGGCGCGCGCGAACGCCTCCGCGCCTTCGTAGCCGCTGTCGAGCGCGATGTCGCCGACCGGCGAGTCGGTACGAAAGGCCAACGCGTACGACGCGCGTTTCAACCGCGCGAGCTGCACGTACTTGAAGACGGCGACCTCGAACGATGCCGAGAACTGCCGCTGGAAGTGGTACGGCGAGAACGCCGCGACCGCGCTCAGACGCTCCGCGCACAAGTCGTCGTCGAGGTGCGTTTCGATGTAGTCGAGCACCTTGCGAAAACGCGCGCGGTATCTCTCGGTCGCGGAATTCAACGCGGTCTCCATTGCGATCTGCACGTTAGCGGATCCGACGCGCTCCGGCCTGGCCGAATCTGCTCGGGTGCGTCGAAAAGCGGCGGCGCGGCACGCCGGCGCCGCACGGTAGGCAGCGTCGAATTAGCCCTCTCGATTACGAGTATGCCGTGTTGACGGCAATCCCATCTGAAACCAAAATGGTTCCAATCTGGTTGGAGCCAACCGATGCCGACGACGTTGACCTTGAAGGGCATTCCAGACGATTTGTACGCGCGCTTGAAGGGCGCAGCCGAGGCGCACCGGCGAAGTCTCAACAACGAGACGATCGCGATTCTCGAAACCGCACTGATGCCGATGAAAGCGACGCACTCCGAGCGGATTGCGCGTGCACGCGCCGTGCGGGCGCCGTTGCAAGGCCCATTTCTGGCGAAGGACATAGACAGGGCGAAACGTCGGGATCGACCGTGATCGTGGTCGATACGAACATCGTCGCGTATTTGTACTTGCCAGGCCAATTCACCGGAGCCGTCGAACGCTTACTGACGCGCGAGCCGGAGTGGTCGGTGCCGCTGCTGTGGCGGAGCGAAATGCGGAACATTTTGGCGAGCTACGTCCGCAAACGATCGATGACATTCGAACACGCGTATCGAATCCAGCGCGAAGCCGAGTCGCTGTTGATGGACCACGAATACGACGTCGACTCGTTCGAGGTGTTGCGCTTGGCGCGAGACAGCGGGTGCAGCGCATACGATTGCGAGTTCGTCGCCGTCGCGAACCGACTCGGCGTCGCGTTTGTGACCGTGGATGCCACGCTGCGACGCGCATTCCCCGATGTCGCTGTCGCGCTGACCGATTCCTGAGCAGGCCTGCCCACGGGTTCACCGCGCGGCGCCGATCCCCCACCGGTCGCCGAAGCGCGCGTCGAGTACGTCGGCGAGCTTCTCATCGTGCCGCGCGATCGTGTCGCCGGAGCGCAAACGATACGCGCCGGCCGCGCGCAGCCCGTGGGGCGACTGACCCGCGGCGCGCGCCTTCACGGCGCCGAGGACCATCTGGCGGAAGCGCACGATGCCGAGGTCGGTTTGGCCGAGCAGCTCGCGTGTGCGGTCCGCGATCGGCCCTTGGCTGTCGGCGATCGCGGCGTCCTGTTCGGAGATGCCCGCGATGCCGGTGTAGCTCGAGCGGCGCTGTTCGTCGCGGTCGATCAGATAGTCGTTGGCGCGATTGCGCAGCGGTACGAAGTTCTTGTCCATTGCCGGAAAGATGCCGGAGCCCTTGTCCCAACGAGCGCGCTCGTCCGCGGTCAACGGCCGGTCGGGATTCCACGCGTAGCAGAAGATCCAACACGAGTGATCGTCGATCGGCACCCACGTGTTGCCGAGCTGGTTGCCGCCGGGCCAGCTGCCCGGCGCGAGCGAGTGATTCGGCATCAGAAATTGCGTGACGCGGTAATAGAGATCGTCGCCGTCCGTCCTGCGCGACGCGGCGAGCACGAGTCCGGCGTCGTGCTCGATCACCGTGAAGTGCGGCATACCGTCGTTCGCCATCCAGCGGAAGCTCGCGATGCTCGGCGGTTCGTTTTCGCCGGGCTCCGTCCGGACGCCGAGTGCCTGCATCAGGCTGACCTTCTCGCCGTCTTCGACGCCGGCGTGCAGGTAGGAGAAGTGCGCGGTGTCGAGTCCGCCCTCGACGGCCTGCGCCCAATTGCATTGCTGCAGCTTCTTCGACACGTAGCGGTGCGACGCCGGCACCGTCGCGAATTCGAACTGCGGCAACTCCGGCGCGTCGCCGTCGCCCATGTACGCCCACACGACGTCGCCCCATTCTGCGACCGTCAGCGCGCGAATCGCCGCGCGAGGTCGCATGCGTTCCGCGACGTCGTCGGGCAGCGTCGGCAGCTCCACGCAACGGCCGTGCACGTCGAATTTCCAACCGTGATACACGCAGCGCAGGCCGCACGCTTCGTTGCGGCCGAAGAACAGATTCGCGCCGCGATGCGAGCAGCGCGGGTCGACGATGCCGACGCGGCCGTCGCTATCGCGAAATGCGACGAAGTCTTCGCCGAGCAAACGCAGGCGCACCGGCGCGCAATCGGGCTCGGGCAATTCACGCGACAGCAGCGCGGGCAGCCAGTAACAACGAAATACGTCGCCCATCGGCGTGCCCGGTCCGGTCGACGTCAGCGTGCGGTTGTCTTCGGCGGTGAGCATCGGCTTCCTCCTGCCGCGGCACGTTTGCGCGCGCTGTGGCGACGAATGCGTTTACGCGGAGTATCCCTTCTGCTTCAGCTCCGACTTGATGCGTTGGAGTACGTCGGCGGCCCACGCTTGGCCGGCGGCGAGCGACTCCTGCAGGATCTGCGGCTGCTCGGCGATGATCTTCTGACCGGTCGGCGATCGATAGAACGCGATCAGGTCGTGGATCTCGTCGGAGCTGAAGTGGCGGTCGTAGATGGCGACGACGGTCGGCTCCATGTCGGCGGGGTCGAACTCCCGACG
>DASRZO010000394.1:0-2467 GCA_035686405.1 Pseudomonadales bacterium
GGAAGGCGTACGGTACTGATTGCGAACATGGGCCGGCACCGATGCCGCCGACTTCGCGAGCGCGCGACGAAACGCAGCGCAGCGTATCGCGTGGCGGTCGTCCTCTCGTAGCGGATCCCTTGCGGTTCGGCCGATTCATGATTGTGCAGATTACTACGGCGACGTAGCCTTCATCGCGCTGTGCGAATTTGCGCTTCAACCAACGAGTCCGCACGGTCGCGATTCGGCGATTTCGGCGTGTAACGTATGGTTTCGGAACAAAACATCGTCTCGTACGGCCAAGCGCTGCGCGTGTGGTCGAAGATCGGGTTCCTGAGCTTCGGCGGCCCGGCCGGTCAGATCGCGCTGATGCACAAGCTGATCGTCGAGGAGAAACGCTGGATCGGCGAGGAGCGCTTCCTGCACGCGCTCAACTACTGCACGTTGCTGCCGGGACCGGAAGCGCAACAACTCGCGACGTACATCGGTTGGTTGCTGCACGGCACGCGCGGCGGATTGACGGCGGGGCTCTTGTTCATCGTGCCGGGTGCACTCGCGATCCTCGCGCTGTCGGTGATTTACACGACGCTCGGCCACGTGCCGCTGATCGCCGGGATTTTTCTCGGTCTGAAAGCGGCGGTGATGGCGCTCGTCGTCGAAGCGGTGTTGCGCGTCGGCCGGCGGGCGCTGCGCAGCACCGTCGCGCGCGCGGCGGCGGCGGTCGCGTTCCTCGCGCTCTTCGTGTTCGCGCTGCCGTTTCCGCTCGTCGTGATCGGCGCGGGTCTCTTCGGCTACGCGTGGACGCGCAGCGGACGTCCCGGCTTCGGCGGCGCAGCGCATGGCGGCGGCGCGGCCGATCCGCCTGCGCCGGTGATTGACGATGCGCTGTTGCACCGCGCGCAGCCGGGTACCGGTCGTGCCTTTCGCGTGCTCGCCCTGTGGTTGCCGCTGTGGTTCGCGCCGATGGCGCTCGCGGCGGCGCGGCTCGGTCCGCAGCACCTCTACGTACACGTTGGGATGTTCTTCGCCGGCATGGCGGTCGTGACGTTCGGCGGCGCATACGCGGTGCTCGCGTACGTCGCGCAACGCGCGGTCGTCGATTTCGGCTGGTTGTCGAGCCAGCAGATGCTCGACGGCCTCGCACTTGCCGAGACCACGCCGGGGCCGTTGATCCTGGTGGTGCAATTCGTCGCGTTCGTCGCCGGATTTCAGTCGTACGGCCTGACGGGCGGGATGATCGCAGCGTTCATCGCACTGTGGGCGACGTTCGTGCCGTGCTTCCTGTGGATCTTCCTCGGCGCGCCGTACGTCGAATCGTTGCGACATCAGAAGCCATTGGCGGGCGCGCTCGCGGCGATCACCGCGGCGGGCGTCGGCGTGATCCTGAACCTCGCGCTGTGGTTCGCATTGCACGCGCTCTTCGCGCAGTCCGCGGCGCAACCGATTCCCGGCACGGCGTTGCGGCTGCCGGTGTTCGCGAGCATCGACCTGCGCCTCGCCGCGTTGACCGTGCTGTCGATGGCATTGACCTTTGCGGCGCATTGGTCGACGTCGCGCACATTGCTGCTGATGTCGCTCGCCGGCGTCGCGGTGTATTTCCTGACCGGCTAACGAAGGGGTGACGCCGGATGCGAACCGACCGGCCCGAATCGGCTATCGAGCACGAAGGCTAAGAGCTGCCATCATCGAACGTACAAGTGCCGACGTAGGTGAACGTCGGATTCCCGGAAGCATCGTTGCCCGTGCCGTTGACGGACAGTTCGCAGCGAACCCGAGGCCCTGCGATGTGGTCGGTCAGATGGACCGACCCGGTATCGGTGCCGGTCGATAGATTCACTTCGAAATGGAACGCGCCGTCGTGCAGCATGACCGGGGCCGATCCGGCGATCGTCCCGGAGAACACCTGATCGCCGGTGTTGACCAGCGTCCCCTTCTTGCGGTCGATCACAGTGGTCACATGGTAGAGAACCTTGCCGTTCAGCTGGCCTCTCAATTCTACGATCTCCGTGCTCTCGTCGATTTCCCCGTCTGGCGTCGCCTTCTTCGAGTGGACGATCGCGTCGTTCTGCAGATCGGTGCCGGTACCGGCGACCTGAATGGTCGTCGCGGCAGTGCTCGACCAAACAGGCGCACCCGCCATCGCCGCGATGATGCACGACGCCGCACCGACTCCGTTGATCGATCTGCTCATGCTTGGCTCCTGAACGTGCGCCGATGCGCGCGACGCGCGCATCGGCGCCGCGCGAGCGCGGGCCGGCCGTCGCGTTTCATGATCATGCGTTGCTCGCTGCGTCGTGCGGATACACGCGGACGTTGATGATGCGCGGTCCCTTCATCTTCGTCACGACGACGTCGAATTGATCGAACGCGACGCGCTGACCTTCGCGCGGCACGTCGCCGAGCCGCTGATAGATCAAGCCGCCGACCGAGTCGACGCCGGGATCTTCGATCGGCAATCCGAGCACGCGGCCGAGCGTGAACACCGGCA
>DASRZO010000395.1:0-15903 GCA_035686405.1 Pseudomonadales bacterium
GGCTAGCGACGGTGGTGAGGGGTTCCAGTACCGGCATCCTGTTCGCGGGACACGCTGCAAGTACATCCATGTAAGCTCCCTCTCGGCATCCCTGCCTCGAGAGGTTCCCGCGAACCGAATGCCGCGCCTCGGCCACTTACAGAGATTCACTGACGCGGTTTCACCGACCGCTCGCGAGAGCGATGTCGTCGCATCGGCTGAAGTCGTTCATTGCGACGTCGCGCGACGACATGGCCGCTATCGTGACGTTCCGCAACGGCGAGAACGTTCGCGACGTCGCGCGGCGGGTCGCGTTCGACGGCGCTGCGCAAGCAATCGACACCGATCGGGGGACGGTCGCCGCGGCGCCGAGCGTCTGCGGTGATCTGCAGCGGACACCGCCAACGAACCGGGGAACGGGTAACGTCACCCGTCCGCGTTCGAGGAACAGCGGGTCTATCTACGCCCGATTAACAGCGTTCTATCCGCAGGACGCTTCTGACGCGACGGAGTCACGAATCGCATCGCGTCTAGGCCCATGGACGTACCACCGTGCTCGGCGGGTTCCAGTACCGGCATCCTGTTCGCGGGAACCTCTCGAGGCAGGGATGCCGAGAGGGAGCTTACATGGATGTACTTGCAGCGTGTCCCGCGAACAGGATGCCGGTACTGGAACCCCTCACCACCGTCGCTAGCCCGACCACCGGTGAAAGAACCCAACCACTGTCACCGGCCCGACCAAAACACAGACCTGCTTATCGCTCGCTGTGTTCGCGTCGCTTCAGCAGAAAGGCACTGGTGATTCGCGCCGCGTTTTTCGCGGCGAGCGCGGCGTCTGCACCGAGGCCTGCCCGGTGAACGAGGTAGGCAGCGAAGAAGACGTCGCCGGCGCCGGTGGGATCGCAGTGGTCGACCGGCGGCGCCGCGACCCAATGCGTGTCGCGCGCTTCGCCGCGCAACAGATCGCCGCCGGCCGCTCCGTCCGTCACTAACGATTCGATTGCGCCGCGCGTCGGCCGCGACGTCGCCGCCAGATGGAGGTGTGCGAGCAGCGGTTGCCATTCGCTACGCGATGCTTTCAGCCAATGCAGGCGCGGCAATAGGTCCACGATGCGGGCGTCGACGTCGGCGATCACCCGTTCGTCGGCAATGCGGCGGGCAAAGCCTTGCAGGTCGAGTCCGACCGGTTTGCCCGCATGTTCCGACAGCCAACTACTCGCGAGGTCTGCCGGATGCAGCGGTCCGAGGTGCAGCCAATCGACATCGGCGAAATAGTCGGCGCGGTGTTCGATCGGGGCGGCGACCGCGGTGACGCGTTGCGTGCGTTCGTCGGACGGGCCGTAGCTGTTTTCGAAGGTCGTCGTCACTGCGGACGGTTGTGCGATGAGATCGGCGTGCGGAAGTTGCGCGGCGATCGCCGCGCGATCGTCCGGGGCGAGGCGCGTGACGAGGCGGACGTCGATGCCGAATTCGGCGTACGTGCGTGCCGCGTACAACGCCGTGCCGCCGTAGGAGTGTTCGGCGACGCCGTCGAAGATGTTGGTATCGCGAGTGATCGAACCGACCACGAGGACGCGTTTGGCGCGGCGCGTCGTCAAAGCGAATCGATGCCGGCGATCAACGCGTCGGCCGACGCTTCGTCCGGCATACGCCAGTCGCCGCGCGGCGACAAACTGACGGTTCCGACCTTCGGCCCCGGCGGCAGTGTCGTGCGTTTGAACTGCGTTGCGAAGAAGCGCGTGAAGAACAGCTTCAGCCAGCGCTTGACCGTGTCGCGCGGATAGCCGTCGCCGAATGCGAGCCCGGCGAGCGCGAAGATCTTCGCCGGCGCGAAGCCGTTGCGCAGATAGTGGTAGAGGAAGAAATCGTGCAGTTCGTACGGGCCGATGATCGACTCGGTCGCCTGGCTGATCGAGCCGTCGGCGGCCGGCGGCAATAGTTCGGGGCTGATCGGTGTCTTCAGTACGCCGTCGAGCACCTTCGCCAAGTTGTTGGGTGCGCGATGGCGCGCGTACCAGCGCACGAGATACGAGATCATCGTCTTCGGCACGCCGGCGTTGACGTTGTAGTTCGCCATCTGATCGCCGTTGAAGGTGCACCAGCCGAGCGCGAGTTCGGAGAGATCGCCGGTACCGACGACGATGCCGCCCAGCTTGTTCGCGTAGTCGAACAACACTTGCGTGCGTTCGCGCGCTTGCGCGTTCTCGAACACGACGTCGTGGCGGCCGGGCGGTTGCTCGATGTCCTGCAGGTGCCGTTCGACCGCGGCCGTGATCGGAATTTCGACCAGCGTCGAGCCGCCGGCTTTCGCGAGCGCGCGCGCCGATTTCAACGTGCCGGCGCTCGTGCCCGGTCCCGGCATCGTGAGCGCGTGCAACTGCGCGGGAGGCTGTTGCGCCTTCGCGAGCGCGTCGAGACACACGAGATAGGCGAGCGTCGAGTCGAGGCCACCGGACAATCCGATCACGAGGGTTTGCGCGCGTGCAGCGATTGCGCGTCGCGCGAGGCCCGTCGCCTGGATCGACAGCACTTCCCGTGCGCGTGCGCCGAATTCGTGTTCGTCGGCCGGTACGAACGGCTGCCGCGCGAAGGCGCGTCCAAGCGTCGCGAGCGGCGGCGGCGTGACGCCGGTATCGACGATCGCGTACGGCGGCGGCCGGTCCGCCGCCGCAAACGTGTTGTTCGAGGCGCGGTCGTGGCGCAGCTTGTCGCGATCGAATTCGACGACGATGCGCGTCGCGGTCAATTCGAAGCGCTGCGATTCTGCGACGAGTTGCCCGTTCTCCGCGGCGAGCAGATGGCCGCCGAAGACGACGTCCTTCGTCGACTCCGTCGCGCCGGCCGCCGCATACACGTAACCGCAGATGCGTTGGCCGCTCGCCATCTTCACGAGATCGCGGCGATAGTCGGCCTTGCCGATCAGTTCGGTGCTCGCAGAGGGATTCAAGATCACGTCGGCGCCGGCGAGCGCGTGCCGGTTGCCGATCGGATCGGGTGCCCACAGGTCCTCGCACACTTCGATCGCGAACCGCGTCGCGCCGACTTCGAAGAGTTGGTCGGTGGCGAGTCGGAACGGGCCGAACGCCGGATCGTCGATACCGAGATCGAGCCCCGCGCCGCTGACGAACCAGCGTTTCTCGTAGAACTCCGCGTAGTTCGGTTGGGCGACCTTCGGCACCGCACCCAGCAGGCGCCCGCGCGCAGCGACGAACGCGCAATTGACGAGGCGGCCGTCGGTCAGCATCCACGGTGCGCCGACGACGAGTACGGCGTGCGTGCCCGACGTCGCGCGTACCAACGACGTCAGCGCGTCGCGGGTCGCGTCGAGCAGCGCTTGGGTGAAGAACAGGTCTTCGCACGTGTAGCCGGTGGCCGAGAGTTCGGGGAACAGCACGACGGCCGCCCCTTCGGACGCCAGTTGGTGAAACTCGGCCGCGATGCGTCGCGCGTTTTCGGCGGGATCGCCCAACGCCACCGCCGGCGCGCACGCCGCGACGCGAATGAAGCCGAACTCGCCGAACTGGTTCATGAGGCGCTGAAATCGTTCTTCGGCCCGTGAGTGTAGCGCGATTGCCGCTGCGCCGGTCCGCGCCGGTGGTGCGGTTGCGACGGACCGCAAAGCGTGGACAATGCATGATTCGTCTGAATTAGCCGAACAGCCAAAGAAACGTCAGGGGGGACGATGAATTTCGAGTTTTCCGAAGAGCAGAATTTGCTCCGCGAACAAGCGAACGGGTTCTTGAAGGACAACTGCCCGCCGGCAGCCGTGCGCAAGATTCTCGAGGGCAAGAAGTCTTACGACGAAGCCCTGTGGCGCAAGATCGCCGAGATGGGTTGGACCGCGACGACGATTCCGGAAGAGTACGGCGGCCTCGGTCTCGGTTACCTCGAACTGTGCGTGATCGCGGAAGAACTCGGTCGCGCGGTCGCGCCCGTGCCGTTCTCGTCGTCCGTCTATCTCGCAACGGAGGCGTTGTTGTTGGCGGGTTCGCCGGCGCAGAAAGAGGAATGGCTGCCGAAACTCGCGACGGGCGAAGCGATCGGTACGTTCGCGTTCGCCGAGGGGCCGGGCCGTCCATCCGCGAAGAGTCTGAAAACCGGATTGTCGAAGGGGCGCTTGCGCGGCACGAAGATCGCGGTGCCGGATGGCGACGTCGCGCACGTCGCGATCGTCGTCGCGAAGAGCCGCGCCGGCGACAAGGCGGCGTGGTACCTCGTCGATCTGACGCAGCGCAACGTGAAGCGCACACCGGTCTCGACGCTCGACCCGACGCGCTCGCACGCATCGATCACGTTTCGCAGCGCAGACGCGCAATCGCTCGGCGCCGACGGCGAGGGTTGGGCGCTGACGCAAAAGCTGCTCGATCGCGCGGCGATCCTGTTCGCGTGGGAACAAGTCGGCGGTGCCGATGCCGCGCTCAACCAAGCGAAGGAATACGCGCTCGGGCGCTACGCGTTCGGTCGCCCCATCGCGTCGTACCAGGCGATCAAGCACAAGCTCGCGAACGCGTACATCAAGAACACGCTCGCCCGCTCGAACTGCTATTACGGCGCGTGGGCGCTGAACACGAACGCTGCGGAGTTGCCGCTCGCCGCGGCGACCGCGCGCGTGTCGGCGACGCAGGCGTACTACTTCGCGTCGAAGGAGAACATCCAGACGCACGGCGGCATGGGTTTCACCTGGGAATTCGACTGTCAGTTCCACTATCGCCGCTCGAAACTATTGTCGGTGAACATCGGCAGCGAAGGCGCGTGGCAGGATCGTCTGATCAGCGCCGTCGAACACAGCAACGTCGCCTAAACAAACGCATTCGGAGAACACAGATGGATTTCAACGACTCACCGGCCGAAGCGCGCTTCCGCGAAGAAGCACGCGCTTGGTTGAAGGCGAACGTCCCGACGGCGGCCGAGCTCGAGGGGCTCGACTACATCGGCAAAGCGAAACTCTGGCAGAAGCGCAAGTTCGACGCGGGTTGGGCGTGCTTGCGCTGGCCGAAGGAATTCGGCGGCCGCGGCGCGAGCGCGATCGAACAAGTGATCTGGGGCCAGGAAGAGAGCAAGTTCGAAACGCCGCAGAGCGTTTTCCAGATCGGCCAAGGCATGGCCGCGCCGACGCTGATGGCGTATGCGACCGAAGAGCAGAAAAAACGCTTCCTGCCGAAACTCGCGAGCGGCGAAGAGATCTGGTGTCAGCTCTTCAGCGAGCCGGCCGGCGGTTCCGACCTCGCCGCGTTGCGCACGCGGTCGGAGAAGCGCGGCGATGAATGGGTGATCAACGGCCAGAAGATCTGGACGTCCGGCGCGCATTATTCCGACTGGGGCATCCTCGTCACGCGTTCCGATCCGACCGTGCCGAAGCACAAGGGCCTCACGTACTTCTTCCTGAACATGAAGAGCCCCGGCGTCACCGTGAAGCCGATCAAACAGATCTCCGGAGGGGCGAACTTCAACGAGGTGTATTTCACCGACGTACGAATTCCGGACGGCCAGCGCCTTGGTGCGGTCGGTCAGGGTTGGCAGGTGTCGCTGACGACGCTGATGAACGAGCGCGCGTCGATCGGCGGCGGCGGGATGGGCGTCGGCTTCCGCGTCGCGTACAAGCTCGCACAGAAGGTGATGATCGACGACAAGCCCGCGATCGAAGACAGCGCCGTGCGGGCGCGGCTCGCGAACTGGTACGTCGAAGAGTCGGGGCTCAAGTACACCGGCTATAGGACGATGACTGCGCTGTCACGCGGGCAGACGCCGGGGCCGGAGAACTCGATTGGCAAAGCGGTCGGCGCGCCGAAGACGCAAGACATGGCGTCGTTCTGCATGGACCTGCTCGAGATGGCCGGCGCGATCGACGATCCCGAGGTCGCCGAAGCGGCAGGCCTGTTGCAGATGACGTACATGGCTTCGCCCGGCGGCCGCATCGCCGGCGGCACCGACGAGATCATGTTGAACATCCTCGCCGAGCGCGTGTTGGGGCTGCCGCAAGACGTTCGCGTCGACAAAGGGATTCCGTTCTCCGAAGTTCCGACCGGCCGCGGCTGACTGGCGTCCTCGAACGCCGCGTGCGGCGCGCTACACGCGCGCCGCCGCTGCGTTCATCGTCACGTGGCGCGGCAGCGCGGCGATTCGCGCGAGCCAAGCTCGAACGCCCGGATACGCATCGAGCGAAAAGCCGCCTTCGTGCGCGACGTGTGTGTAGCCGTACAGCGAAATGTCGGCGATCGTGAAGCGTTCGCCAACGAGGTAGTCATGGCGCGCGAGCTGCGACTCCATCACGGCGAGTGCCGCGTGGCCGCCCTTCTGTTTCCCCTCGTATTCGGCGCGCCGTGCTTCCGGTAGGCCGAGATACAGCGCGATGTAGCGCGCGGTCGCGATGTATGGCTCGTGGCTGTATTGCTCGAAGAACTGCCATTGCAGCACTTGCGCGCGCAACCACGGATCGTCCGGCAGCAACGGGCTGCCCGACGCGAGGAAATTCAGGATCGCGTTCGACTCGGCGAGACAGCGGCCGTCCGGCAGTTCGAGCACCGGCACGCGGCCGTTCGCGTTGCGCGCGATGAAGGCCGGCGTGCGCGATTCGCCCTTCATGATGTCGACGTGTTGCCATTCGTGCGCGATGTCGAGGTGGTTCATCAGCAACGCGATCTTGTAGCAGTTGCCGGAATACATGTCGCCGTACACGCGCAGCAGCGGCTGCTGTCGATTCGTCATTTGCGTTTCCTACCCGTACCGAGCGTCACGACGTTGGTCGCGGTCGTCGCGATTCGATCTTCGCGCAGCACCATCTCCCACGTCAGTTGCGATTTGCCGGAGCGGCTGAAGCCGCGGAAGCCGCGGCCGCCGCGCAAGTCGAACATCGTGCACGACACCTGCACGTCGCCGCCGGTGCTCCACAGCATGGCGAGGTTCGGATAGCTCTCCATCTTCGCGGTGCCTTCGAGGTTGATGCCCGCGAACTGCGCCGCGACGTCGTACGTGCCGGTGTCGTTCGGCGTGATCCACACTGTGAATTCGTGCTTTGCCGAACGATCCTTCACGATCAGCTCGCCCTTGATATAGGTGCCGAGCTGTTCGGACGCGACGGCGAAGTTGCAGTCGATGGTCGTGCCGAGCGACTGGCCCTTCTCGAGGAAACTGCCGCGGCCGACCCACCCGCCGGGCGCCATCAGATGTTTATCGTCGAATCTCATGGGGCGTTACTCGTCGATCGCGTCGCGCGGTACGTCGAGCGACGTGAACACCGTGCGGAAATGCACCACCGTCGGGAAAGGATCGTAGAAGTGGTGCAGCAGCGCTTTCCACTCCTGATACGGCGCCGAACCGCGAAAGCCGACGGTGTGCGCCTCGAGCGAATCCCATTCGACCAGCAGCAGATAACGGTTCGGCTGCTCGACGCATTGCTCGAGCCGATGCGACCGGTAGCCGGGCGACGCGGCGATGATCGCCTGCGCTTTCGCGAACGCGGCCTCGAACGCCTGCGTCTGGCCGGGGCGCACGTCGAGCATCGCGTGTTCGAGGACGGCTGAGCCGGTCACGCCGAGGCCGCCAACGGAATCGCCGGGGGGTGCGAGCCGAGACTACGGAGCCGCATGGCAGACCGCCTCGACGTTGTAGCCGTCGGGATCGAGCACGAACGCGCCGTAGTAGTTCGGGTGGTACTGCGGACGCGGGCCGGGTTTGCCGTTGTCCTTGCCGCCGGCGGCGATGGCGGCGGCATAAAAGGCGTCGACCTCGGCGCGGTTCGCGGCTGCGAACGCGATGTGTGCGCGCTGTGCGCCGGCCGCGCCGGCATTGATCCAGAACTGCGGCCGGCCCTTACCGAGCCCGGCGCCGCCCGGGAACTGGAACAGCACCGCGATGCCGAGCGGCTGCAGCGCGCGTTCGTAGAAGGCCTTCGAGCGGTCGAAGTTCGACACGGCGACGGTGATGTGGTCGAGGATCACGACGGGCTCCGAATGCGCGACTGTGCGCCATGACTTTGCGCAATGGTACCGCGGTCACACGCGATCGAGCAGCGCGTCCCGCGGTCGTGCGTTGCGCATGCGGATGATCGAGAAACCGAGCGTCGAGGCGACGACGGCGTCGCGCAGCGGCCACAGCGACGAGAGCACGCGCAGCTCGACGCGGCGGCGGACGAGTTCGGCGAGCGGATCGGCGACCTCGACGCAGTCGATCGGCGTCGCCGCCTGCGCGCTCGTCCAGTACGCGGCGATCGTGTCGCGCGAATCGAATCCGTCGGGCGCGAACTCGTACAAGTACAACCGCGTGGCGCGCAGCCGTTCGAGCCAGCCGCGCTCGATCGCGACGACCGACTCACTGGCGGATACGCTGAAGAATCGGTCGCGATCCACCGCCGTCGTCGTTGCGGCGGCATAGAAGGTCACGCGCGGGCAGTCGCGCGGGACGAGATAATTGTGCAGGCGCGATTCGCCGATCGCCCACACGCGCGCGCGACCTTCGGCGTCGGGACGCGGTTCGAAGCGCGCGATGCCGGGCGTTTCGCTGACGTGCCAGATGCGTTCGCGCACGGTCGCCTCAATTCGCCCAAGGGTTCAGGAACGTCGTGAATTGGCTCCAACGCTCGGCGAGCGTCTGGCGCGTGGTAGTGCGGCCGACGATCTCGAGGCGCAGTCCGTCCGGGTCCTCGAAGAACGTTGCGTAGTACTCCGGGTTGTATTCGGGATAGAGCCTCGGCGCGCTCGCCGCGACGCCGAGTGCGGTCAGCTTGCGGTGCGCCTCGTCGACGTCGGCCTTCGTCGCGGCCTGCAGGCATAGATGGTGTAGTCCCGCCGCGTACGCATCGAACGGCGCGTCGCTGCGCGCCGGCCGCAGCGTGATCTGGACCGTCGGGCGCAGGTAGTGCGCGTGCGGTTCCCCGGCGATCCATTCGTCGGACTTCTTGAAACCGAGCGCCTCCATCACGCCGTCGTAGAAGCGCTCCGAGCGCACGAAGTCGCGCACCGAAAGGTAGATGTGGTCGATGCCGGTGATGTCGATGATGCGGCCCTCGTGTCCGTCAAATCGCGAGACAGTAAGCGACCTTGCACAACACGTGCAGCGCTTGATCCTGATGGAAGCCGATCCAGCGTTCGCACTTCGCGATGTCGATCGCACCGTGCAGGATCGTTTCGATCAAGCCGAACACGGCGCTGCCTGTTACGACATACACCGCGCCGCCGTGCACCAATGCGTGCGCCGCGAGCCAGTAGTACCACGGCGGAAAGCTGTCGCTGACGGTCTTCGCGAATTCGCCGTGGCGATCCTTCGCTCTCGCCATCGTGTCGGTCTGCAACACGAAGTCCGCCAGCACGTGGCCGATCAGAAGCTTGAAGAACAGCGTCATGCGGATCCTCGTCGAAGGAGCGTCGAATGGTACGGCGCGTCGGATATGTCGCATGGTGCCGTCATTTCGCAGGGCTGTCGCGGGTTTCCGGGATGTCGTCGCAGCAGCGCTCGATGAATGCCGCGATCGCGTCGGCGACCACGGCCGCTTGGTCGCGGTGCGGCGCGTGACCGCAGCGTTCGACGACACGGATCTGCGCGCCCGAGCCGATTCGTTGGCGGATGGCGTCGAGCTGCAGTGCGGTGCCGTACGGATCGTCGTCGCCTTGCAACGCGAGCACCGGCACGTGGATCGACTCGAGGTCGGGGCGGATGTCCCACGCGCGAAAGCCCGGATCGAGCCATGCATCGCACCAGCCGTTGAACGCGACGTCGGTGTTCGCGCCGTGATGACGCGCGAGCGCGTCGCGTAGTCGGCCCGAACGAAAGTCGGCCTGCGCTCGTTCGATCGCGGCGACCGTGACGGGTTCGCAGAACACATGCGCGGCCTCGCTGACGACGCCGCGCAGGCCGGGCGCCGCGACGAGCGCCGCGTAGATCAACGCGATTGACGCGCCGTCGGAATGACCGATCAGGATGTGATCGCCGATGCCGGCGCGTTCGAGCAACTCGGGCAACGCGTCGAGCGCTTCGCGCTGCATGTAGTCGAGCGGCCGCGGCAGCTGCACCGGATCGGACGCGCCGTAGCCGAAGCGGCTGTATAGCAGGGCCGGGCAGCCGGTGCGGGCGACGAGGCGGGTCGGGAAGTCGCGCCACAAACCGGCGGAGCCGAGACCTTCGTGCAGGAAGATCAGCGTCGGCGCGCGGACTTCTGTAGACGGCACTCGCGACGTAGTGCGCCGAGAAGGAGCCAAACGTATCGTTTCGACGCGGCCGCCGCGCAGTGCAAGCATGTCTCGCGCCGCAACGATATCGTTAGTCATGGTGGGTCTCGTACCGGAATCGGCCGCCGTAGCGTGAGTCTGCGCGGCCGCATTCGACGCGGCCAGTATAATGCCCGACATTTTGGAGAATCGCCGATGCCGGAATCGAAGCAGCGATACCACATGCCGCCCGAATGGGCGCCGCATCAAGGCACGTGGCTGTCGTGGCCGCACAATGTCGAGACGTGGCCGGGGTGCCTCGCGGACGCCGAAGCCGCGCTCGAACGGGCGGTCGTTGCGCTCGCGCCCGGCGAGGTGGTGCACATCAACGTGCTCGACGGCGACCACGAGGCGGCGCTGCGGCGGCGGTTCGCCGCGACCGTCGCGCCGGACCGCGTCCGCTTCCACCGCATCGTCACCGACGACGCCTGGTGCCGCGACCACGGCGCGATCTTCGTGTACGACGCAAGCGGCGCGCTCGTCGGCCTCGACTTCTTGTTCAACGCATGGGGCGAGAAGTATTTGCCGTACGACGCCGACGCAGCCGCGGCGCGGCAGATGGCGGGTGCGCTCGGCGTGCCGTGCGTCGCGATCGACCGCGTGCTCGAAGGCGGCTCGATCGAAGTCAACGGCGCCGGCTGCGTGCTGACGACCGAACAGTGTCTGCTCAATCGGAATCGCAATCCGCAGCTCGGGCGCGCCGACATCGAGGCGATGCTCGACGAATACCTCGGTGCGTCGCAGGTCGTTTGGCTCGGCGACGGCATCGTCGGCGACGACACCGACGGACACATCGACGATCTGACGCGCTTCGTCGCCGAATCGACCGTCGTCACGGTCGTCGAGCCGAACCGCGCCGATGTGAATCACGCGCCGCTCGCGGAGAATCTCGAACGGTTGCGCGGCGTTCGCCTGCGCGACGGTCGGGCGCTGTCGATCGTCGAGCTGCCGATGCCCGCGCCGGTCCACGGCAGTCGCGGCCGGTTGCCCGCGAGCTATGCGAACTTCTACATCGGCAACGACGTCGTGATCGTGCCGGTGTTCGGCGTGCCGCAAGACGCGCGTGCGATCGACGCGCTCGCGCAGTGTTTTCCGACGCGCCGCATCGTGCCGATCGACGCGCGCGCGTTGGTGGTCGGGCTCGGTACGTTCCACTGTTTGACGCAGCAGATTCCGGCGGCGCGGCGAACGTCGCGCTGACGTGCGTACGACGCTGCGTTTTCTTGCGACCCCCTCTGCGCGCACGTAACATCGGCGGCCTTTGAGCCGGCGGGTCGCGTCGCGCTCGAGCGAATGCGCAGCCGCTGCGATGAGGAGCTTCGATGAGCACAGTGCGCGACTACTTGCGCCACCACTTCCGCCACTTCAACGCCGCAGCGTTGATCGACGCGGCCGACGGTTATTCGCGGCACATCGACCAGGGCGGCAAGATGTTCATGACGCTCGCCGGGGCGATGAGCACCGCCGAACTCGGCCTGTCGCTCGCCGAGATGATCCGCCGCGACAAGGTGCACGCCATCTGCTGCACCGGCGCGAACCTCGAAGAAGATCTCTTCAATCTCGTCGCGCACGAACACTACGTGCGCGTGCCGAACTACCGCGAGTTGTCGCCGCAAGCCGAAGAAGACCTGCTCGACCGGCACCTCAACCGCGTCACCGACACCTGCATTCCGGAAGAAGAGGCGATTCGCCGCATCGAGCGGGTGATCGTCGAAGAGTGGGTCGCGGCCGATCGCACGAAGCAACAGTTCTTCCCGGACGAGTTCATGTACAGGGTGTTGCGCTCCGGAAAGCTCGACGGCAGCTTCCAGATCGACGTCAAGGACTCGTGGCTGTACGCCGCGTGCGAACGCGATCTGCCGATCTTCGTGCCGGGCTGGGAGGATTCGACGCTCGGCAACATCTTCGCCGGTCACGTGATCAACGGCGACATCGCGAACGTGCACACGGTGCGCAGCGGCATCGAATACATGATCCGGCTCGCGCATTGGTACCGGCGTGCGTCGGCGGAGGCGTCGATCGGCTTCTTCCAAATCGGCGGCGGCATCGCCGGCGATTTTCCCATCTGCGTCGTGCCGATGCTGCGGCAGGATCTCTTGATGCAAGACATCCCGCGCTGGGGCTACTTCTGTCAGATCAGCGATTCGACCACGAGCTACGGCTCGTACTCCGGCGCGGTGCCCAACGAAAAGATCACGTGGGGCAAACTCTCGGCCGATACGCCGAAGTACATCATCGAATCCGACGCGAGCATCGTAGCGCCGCTCGTGTTCGCGAGCGTGCTCGGTCACTAGCCGCGATGCGGCATTGGAGCGGGCGACTCCACTCCGACAGAGAGGGTTGCGACATGACGACGGACAACGGCAGCGCGGCGACGACGTCGAATGCCTGGTCGATCGAGAGCGCCGAAGAGTTGTACGCGGTGCGGGCGTGGGGCGACGGGTTCTACTATGTCAACGAAGCCGGCCACGCGGCGGTCAAGCCGCTGCTCGACAAGGATTTGTCGATCGACATCCTCGACGTGGTGAAGGCAGCCGCGACGCGCGACGTGGCGCCGCCGTTGCTGATCCGCTTCCAAGACGTGTTGCGCGCCCGCGTGCGGCGGTTGGTCGAAGCGTTCGACACCGCGATCGCCGACGCCGGCTACGGTAGCCCGTACCAAGCGATCTATCCGATCAAGGTCAACCAACTGCACGAAGTCGTCGAGGAGGTGCTCGACGCCGGCAAGGCGTACAACCTCGGGCTCGAGTGCGGTTCGAAGACGGAATTGATCGCGACGCTGCCGCACATCGGCGACGACCGCCTGCTGCTGTGCAACGGCGTGAAGGACCACGTCGTGCTGTCGCTGATCTTGTCGGCGCAACTGATCGGCCAACGCGTATTGCCGATCATCGAAAAATACAGCGAGTTCGAGCAGTTGATGGTGCTCGCCGATCGCGCGAGCCAACTGCCGCGCTTGGCGGTTCGCGTGAAGCTCGCGACGCGCGGCGCCGGACGTTGGTTCGAATCCGGCGGCGAACGCTCGAAGTTCGGCCTGACGATCTCGGAGTTGGTGCGCTTGGTGCACGAACTCGAACGGCGCGGCATTCAAGATCGGCTCGAACTGCTGCATTTCCATCTCGGCAGCCAGATTACCGAGATTCATGTGCTGAAGCAGGCGATCAAGGAAGTGACGCAGGTGTACGCCGATCTGCACCGGCGCGGCGTGACGGTGCGCTGTCTCGACGTCGGCGGCGGCTTGGGCGTGCACTACGGCGGCGGCTACGGCGACGACGAGTCGGCGATCAACTACAGCCTGCAGGAGTACGCGAACGCAGTGGTGTTCTCGGTGCAGGAGATCTGCGCCGCGCGCGACGTGCCGGAACCGGTGCTGATCAGCGAGAGCGGACGGGCGATCACGGCGCACCACTCGGTGCTGGTGGTGCCGGTGATCGGTGCGCACGGGCATCAGGCCGAGAAGACCGAGCACGTCGCCGAGACGCGCGACGGCCTCGTGCAGCGCATGCTCGCCGCGCTCGAGGAAGCTCGTCAGGCGGAAGACAACGTCGGCGAGTTGCTCGAGGCGTACCACGACGCGCAGGAAGCGCGGGCGGAAGCGGACGCGGTGTTTCGTTTGGGATTTCTCGATCTCGAGCAGCTCGCGACGATCGAGACGTTGTACTTCGGCGCGTGCCGCGAAATCCTCGACGGCTTGATCGCGGCTGCGCCCGAAGTCGAACCGCCGGTGCAGGGCGAGCTCGAAGCGCTGCTGACGGACATGTACCTCTGCGACTTCTCGGTTTTCCACTCGATGCTCGATCACTGGGCGATCCATCAACTGTTCCCGGTGATGCCGTTGCAGCGACTCGACGAACGGCCGGACCGGCGCGCGGTCGTCGTCGATCTGACCTGCGACTCCGACGGCAAGATCGCGCAATACGTATCGTCGCTCGACGACCGTACGCACCTGCCGCTGCACGCGCTGCGGAAAGGCGAACCGTACTACCTCGGAATTTTCCTGGTCGGTGCGTATCAGGACATCCTCGGCGATGCGCACAACCTGTTCGGCCGCTTGCCGGAAGTGCACGTGTACGCCGACGACGAAGAGGCCGGCAATTTCTGGATCGAGAAGGTGATTCCGGGAATGTCGGTACACGAGATGCTCGCGCAAGTGCAGTATTTTCCGAACGATCTGAACCGTCGGATGAGCGAGTTCGTGCGGCACAAGATCGACGCCGACGAGGTGCGGCCGAACGTCGGTATGCGCGTGCTCAACGAGTATCAGAAGCGCTTCAACGAGACGACGTACTGTTCGACGGACTTCCTCGAGGCGGCTGCCGCGCCGAGCGCGGGCAACGGCGACGAGCGCTGACATGGCGGACGTGGTGAGAGTCGGTCTCGTGCAAATGCGGATGTCCGCAGATCCGGCCGATAACTTGGATCGGGCGATCGCCGGCGTTCGCCGCGCGGCGGCCGACGGCGCGCGGTTGATCTGCCTGCCGGAGCTGTTCCGCTCGCGCTACTTCTGCCAAGCCGAAGACGCGGCGCATTTCGCGCTCGCCGAACCGGTGCCGGGCCCGACCACGCAGCGGCTGAGCGACGTCGTCCGGGAGCTCGGCGTCACGCTGATCGCGAGCTTGTTCGAAGCGCGCGCCCCGGGCCTGTATCACAACACGGCCGCGGTGCTCGACGCTGATGCGGGTTACGTCGGCAAATACCGCAAGATGCACATCCCCGACGATCCGCGATACTACGAAAAGTTCTACTTCACGCCCGGCGACCTCGGCTTCAAGGCGTTCGACACGCGCGCCGGCAAGATCGGCGTGCTGGTGTGCTGGGACCAGTGGTATCCCGAAGCGGCGCGACTCACGGCGCTCGCCGGCGCGCAAATCTTGTTCTATCCGACGGCGATCGGGTGGCATCCGGAAGAGCCGCAGATGCACGCCGCGCAGCACGATGCGTGGGAGACGGCGCAGCGCGCGCACGCCATTTCGAACGGGTGTTGGGTCGTCGCGGTGAATCGCACCGGTTTCGAGCCGGACCCGACCGGTCAAGGCGGCATCCAGTTCTGGGGTCAGAGCTTCGTCGCCGCGCCCGACGGTTCGATCAAGGTGCGCGCATCGACTGATCGCGAGGAAGTGCTCGTGTGCGACGTCGACCTCGCGCAGATCGGACGGCAGCGCAACGGCTGGCCGTTCTTCCGCGACCGGCGCATCGACGCCTACGACGACCTGACGCGCCGATTCATCGACTGACGCATTCAGGCGCGCGGATCACCGCGACGGTGCCGACCCACCCGGCATCGATGTGCGAACGCAGTTCGGTCGAAATCGACGCCGTTGTTCGGGGAGTGGCCGAGGTGAGTGTTCGTGTGCACTTCAACTCGGTTGTTCGGCGATGGCCGAAGCGCGGGTCGGTTGACCAACGCCGCCTTCTCAATGCCGTTTTTCGGGAAGTGGCTGAGGCGCGGCGTTCCGCTGTGCACTTCAACGCCGTTGATCGGTGTGTCCAAAATTCAGTTCGGTTGAAGCAACGCCGTTGTTCGGGGCGTGGCCGAGACGCGGCGTTCGCTTGAATCGACGTTGCTTTCTCAACGCCGTGGTTCGTAAGTGGCCGAGGCGCGGCATTCGGTTCGCGGGACACGCTGCAAGTACATCCCTTGTATGTTGCGGAATGGCTAGTATCGAGTGGCCCTTGACGGGTGGTGCGTGAGAGATCGTTACATCCCTTGAGCTTCGAGCTCGTG
>DASRZO010000396.1:0-2023 GCA_035686405.1 Pseudomonadales bacterium
CGTGGTCGAGCGTCTCGATGAGCCGATCGTCGGCAAATTCGACGCGCGCGTGTCGCTTGTCAACGCATTCGGACGCGTGTACGAACTGCGCGACGGTTCTGGTATCGGCGTCGGTGCGCCCCAGTATGGACCGACACGAGCGATCTATGCAGGCTTGACGAAACACTTCTGATTTTGTTGCAATGAGAGGACATACCATGAATGACTGGACGGGATTCGCCGACGCACTGCGCATCGGCGGCTGGGTCGTCTGTCCGCTGAGCGTGCTGGCGATCATTGCGCTCGCAATCGTGTTTGATCGCGCGTACGTTTTCTGGCGCTTCGCACGCAGCACCGGCAACGTGCAGCGCAGCCTACCCGACTCGCACGTGATGCGGCGGCTCTACGTAATATTCGACGATTGCCGGATGCCGCTTTGGCGCATCGAGGCGAAAATCGACGCGACGGCGCAGCGGATCGAGCGCGACATGAGCCGCGGCCTTTGGCTGCTTGAGACGATCGTCACGGCCGCGCCGCTGCTCGGGCTGCTAGGCACGATCGTCGGGATGATGCATTCGTTCCGCCTGATCGGCGGCGACGGGCTCGTCAGCCCGGCGGGCGTATCGGGCGGCGTCGCGCAAGCACTCGTCGCGACCGCAATAGGCCTCGTCATCGCGCTCGTCGCGCTGTTCGCGTTCAACTATTTCTCGCGCCGCGTCGACCGGCTGATGGACGACATCGAATCGTTCGCGAACGAGCGGCTCGGCGAGTTACGCCTCGCAATGGAAGGTGACGGAGCGTCCGCATGAAGCTGCGCCGCTCGCGCGCGTCGAAGCGCGGACGCATCGAGATCATTCCGATGATCGACGTGATGTTCTTCCTGCTCGCGACGTTCATGCTGACGTCGCTCGCGATGCAGCGGCTCGATGCGGTGCGCATCGACCTGCCGCACGGGCACGCACAGCAGTTGCAGGCGGATCGGCCGCCGACGCTGTCGGTGAACCGGGCCAATCAGATCTTCGTCAATCAGCAGCCGATGCCGCTTGATCGCGTGAGCGGGGCCGTCGCGCGACTACTCGGACACGATCGCGACATCGTCGTCGCGGCCGATGATGGCGCGTCGCACGGCGTCGTCGTGCAGGCGATGCTCGAAGCGCGCCGGGCCGGTGCGGAGCATTTTCTTGTCGCGGTTCACCGTGATTGAACGCGCGATAGCCGTCGACGCGCGGCCGGAGCGGCACACGTATCGTTTCGCTGTATCGATCGTCTTCGCGAGCGCGCTGTGGAGCGCGTTCCTCGTCGGCTCGACGCGGCTTTTTTCAGGCGACGTGCCGGCTCCGCGTAGGCCCGAGGCGATTCAGATGCAGCTGGTCGAGCTGCCGCTGCCCGCACCGAGTCGGCCGCAGGCGAAGCATGACGAGCCGAAGGCGGTGCCGGTGCATGCCGTCGTGTCCAAGCCGGTGCCGATGCGGCTAACTCGCGCGCCTGCTCGGCCCGCATTGCCACAGAAACAGCCGGAAGCAATGCCGTCGCATGACGCGTTGCCGATGCAAGCGATTTCGACGCAAGGGCCAGTCGCACGCGCGCCGGCCGACGACGCGCGGCATGCGTCCTCGGCGAGTACCGATTCCACCTCGACGCATTCGTCTGCGACGGGCAACGCACAGGCACGCTTGTTGTCACAGCCGCTACCGGCGCTGCCCGATGACCTTCGCGAGCAGGAGTATCAGGCGGTCGCGGTTGCCCGTTTCTTCGTACATGCGGACGGCACGTTCGATATCGAACTCGTCAAGCCGACGCCGAATCCTCGGCTTAATCAGATCCTGCTGGAGACACTGCACATGTGGCGTTTTTTTCCAGCGATGGAAAACGGGCGCCCGGTCGAGAGCAGACAGGACGTGCGCGTGCACTTCAATGTGGATTGAGCGTTGTCGCATCGCCCGCGTGAGGCGGGCAAGCCTGCCTGAACATCGTCGATTGGACCGAAGGCTATTGCAATCGGCGACACCTGCATACTGCGATCGACTACCTTACCCCCTTCGAC
>DASRZO010000397.1:0-5101 GCA_035686405.1 Pseudomonadales bacterium
CGGCGCACGCGGCGTATCCGCGTTCCTCGTCGATGCGAAGACCTCCGGGATTACCCTAGGTCCGGCGAACCGCAAGATGGGTCAACACGGCGCGCATGTCTGCGACGTCGTCTTCGACGACTGTTGGGTGCCGGAGTCGGCGCTGCTCGGCGGACCGGCGAATATCAACAAGGGCTTTCAAACTGCCATGAAGACGCTCGACCGGGGTCGTCTGCACATTGCAGCACTCGCGGTCGGCTGCGCCGAACGGCTCATCGACGACAGCGTCCGATATGCCCTCGAGCGGCGTCAGTTCGGCGAGGCGATCGCACAGTTCCAACTCGTGCAGGCAATGCTCGCCGACAGTCGCACTGAGGCGTACGCGGCGCAATGCATGGTGCTCGACGCGGCGCGCCGTCGCGACGTCGGTGAACAAGTCACGATGCTCGCGTCGTGCAGCAAATTGTTCGCGACCGAGATGGTCGGCCGCGTGGCCGACCGCGCAGTACAAATCTTCGGCGGCGCGGGCTATATGGAAGAGTACGGCATCGAGCGCTTCTATCGCGACGTCCGGCTGTTCCGCATCTACGAAGGTACGAGCCAAATCCAGCAGACCGTCATCGCGCGACAGATGATCCGTGCCGCTGGCGACTGACGGTTCAGATCTCCAAGTTCGGCAGGAAGACGGCGAACGCCGTGCCGCGTCCCGTTGCGGTACGCACGTCGATCGCGCCTTCGAGTTCGGTGACGAGTCGTGCCGTAATGTGAAGGCCGAGTCCGGCGTGATCACCACCCTTGCTGGACGTCTTCGGCTCGTACAAGCGTTCGAGCACGGCGGGCGGCAGGCCGGGACCTTCGTCTCGTACGCTGAATTCGACGCCGCCGCGGCCTGCGCGGTAGACCCCGCTGAACGTCGCGATGTGCAGCGCGCCGCCGTCGGTCATCGCTTCAATGGCGTTGCGAACGAGGTTCGTCATGACCTGAATGATGCGATCGCGGTCCGACGTCACGGGGACGCCACCTTCGAACAACGACAATGCGAATTCCACGCGCGCCGCTTCTGAACGACCGCGACTCAGCTCGACGACGTTGCGCGCGATGTCGTTCAGATCGACGCGTTGTGCCCGGACGTCCGGCTTTTCCGCGGCCGCAAGCGTCAAAGGCGGGAAGTCGACCACGCGTTTGAAAATCGCCGCGGTTCGGCGAATCTCGGCCGCGATCAAACGCAGTTGTTCGTGCGTCTCCGGATAGTCCTTCAACCGCAGCTCGAGAATGTGAAGGTAGTTGTGGATGATGCTGAGCGGGTTGTTCGCTTCGTGAACGATCTCGCGCAAGCGCTTTTCGTGGCTCGCCTGATACTCTCGCAACAGCTGCATTCGACGCTCGTCGTCCCGTTGCAGTGCGCCGAGCCAACGACCAAGCTCGATCGCATAGCCGTTCATCGCGAGCACCGCCTCCGCCGGGTCTTCGTCGCTCAACCGAAACGCGAGGACGCCGACCTGCGATTCGCCGTCGCCGAGCGGCGCGACGTACATGCGATCGGTGTCGAGGCGCCGCAAGATCTGACGGTCGACGACGGTCGCACCGGAGTCTTCTTCGATGGTCATCGCACGTTGGTCGCGCCACACCCGAGCGATGCTGTTGGTCGACTGGAGAGGAATCTTCAGCGCACTCAGGTCGTCGTCGCCGACCGTGATCAACACGTCGCCGTTGCGGAAGAAGCATCGCGGCACGTGCCGGAACAACGCGCGCGTGACGTGCGCGGCGATTTGGTGCAGCGATTTGCCGTCGGTTTGCTGTGCCAAGACGTTCGAGAACGCCGCGAGCTGAGCTTGGACCCATAGCGCTTCGAGCCAGCTGTCGTCGACGTCGTCGGCGATACCTGCGGCTTCGATCAACGCGGCGCAGCGGCGTTCAGCCGCATCGAGTACGCGGTCGAAGCCCGGTCCATCGAGCGCGAATAGAAGTGATGCAACGCGTGCAGCGGCGCCGGAACTGTGGTGCTCGAGCGATTCGGCAACGGCGAACGCACGTAATAGAGGGTGCGCATCGACGAGGAGTTCGGCAGCGACGCCGCGGAAGGCACTCAGCTCACCCATCAGTTCGTCGCCCGCAATCTGCACGCCGGAACTCGCGAGCAACGTGCGGAGGCGCGCTGCCTCGGGGTACGGGTATCCGACTTCTTGAACCAGCGCTTCCGCAACGCAGGACGCAAGCAATACGCCGCGCCACTGATCGAAGCCCAGCCGCGCGGCGTTGCCGAGCGGAACGACCGACCACACTTGGGCGCGCGCCATCGCAGCGAGCGAGTCGGGTTCGAGGTGATGCAGCGCCCGCGAAATCGCCTCGGGCTCGACGCGCGTGCCGAGACTCGTGACCCAACGGTTCAACAAGTCCGCGTCGGTCGCGATCAGACGGAAGAGCGCTGCCGTGTCCACCACGGGCACCGATACCACCTGCTGGTATCGGTGCAGAACGGCATCCGGTGTCACCCCTGGTGTCTCCTAGTCCCCCCGCAACTCGCACATCACCGCGTCGCTTGGTTGTTTTTTTGAGCGCGCGCTTCATCCGGGAGTCGATCTAGGAGATTGCGACTCCGTGCGCACGTTGTACCTGGATTGGGTCGGTCACTCGACCCGGACGTCTTCTCCCGGAAGGCAGGTAGTGTATCCCAGCGTTTTTCCGGAGCGCCTGAAGGCAATTGTAATTGGCCGGTTCGTGCGTCGATGCGCGCGTGGGTTGTATTCGAGTTGTCCGTCGAAAGCGCTGCCCGCTTACATCGACCTACGCAGACAATTGATTTGCTCGCGCAGCTCCATGGCGGCGCGACGAGCAGCGTCGGCGAAGTCACGGCCCTTCGATGCGTACAGCACGCTGCGCGAAGCATTGACTAGGAGTCCGGTGCGCGCCTTATTGATTCCGGCGGCGACCGCCGCTGCGACATCGCCGCCCTGGCTACCGACGCCGGGTACCAACACGCTCATCTCTCCAACGACTTCGCGCACGCGACTCAACTGATCCGGGTACGTGGCACCGACCACTAGGGCGACGTTGCCGTGCGTGTTCCAGTCGCTCGCGGCACGTGCGACTCGCAGGAACACCGGATCGTCTTCCGGCATGTCTTGCAGCCAACCGCTCTCCGGGTTGCTCGTGTGACATAACACGAACACACCGCGGTCGCTCCGCTTCAAGTACGGTCGCAGGCTCTCCGGACCCAGATACGGATTGACGGTCGCGGCGTCGGCGCCGTATCGGTCGAAGAGCTCGATCGCGTAGCGTTCGGCAGTCGCACCCACGTCGCCTCGTTTGGCGTCGAGGATCACCGGCACGTCGGGGTATCGGGAATGGATGTATTGAATCAACGCCGCGAGTTCGCGCTCGGCACCGAGTGCGGCGAAATGCGCCGCCTGCGGTTTGAACGCGCAAACGAGGTCCGTCACCGCATCGACGATGGTCCGACAGAATTCCAGCGCCCCCGTCGGACCCTCGAAGCCGGCCGGCATGGCCTCCGGGAGAGGGTCGAGACCGACACAAACCAACGAATCACGCTCCGCTTGGCTCGCGGCGAGTTGCTCGGTAAAAGTGGGTCGGAGCATGATGGCGTGGGTGACGAGGCCGCGCGAGTATAGCGACGATGGTGAAAAATTTCGTCACTTGCCACCGAATTCGACCTGACGAAAACGGCAATCCGGCAATGTGGCCTCATCGACATAGCGCTTACATCCCGTTGATTTATCTCTTGTTCCGAACTCTGGAGTACAGCTGGCACGATTCTGGCTCCCGGGGAAGGAGTGAACTGGAATTCGTACCGACACCATGAGAGACACCAACGTGATTGAGCTGACCAGCGCCCGTGACCGGTTGCGCAATCGCCCGTCGCGTAGTCGCGACGACAAGCGCATGCATGCGCGGATCGAAAGCGACGATCGCTTGTTCGTGCAGGTAGTCCTGTCGGCGGCCGACCCGGACCTCGTCGGCACCACGGTGTCGTGCACGGCGATCAACTTATCGGTCGGCGGTATTCAGTTCCGCACCGATACCGCGATTCCGACCGGCGCGCTGCTCGATTTGTGGGTCGACATTCGCAGCCGTCCCGGCAAGTTCTTCCTGGCGGGCGAAGTTCGCTGGACGCGTCCGGCAAACGATCCCGACGAAAATGGGCACGACGGTTGGATCATCGGCGTGCAGCTGAAATCCGGCGCCGCGACCGACATCATGGATTGGCGCGAACACCACGCGCAGGCCAGCGCCCGCTAAAGCCAACAATCGCTCGAAGCCGCGCCGAGCGTCGATCCAAGCGTGACGCGGGCGCGCAATTTCTGTGAAGTGAGTCTCGGTGGAAGATCTACGCGTATCCCGCCTGATCGGGCGCGGCGATGCTGTAATGCGCGGCATAGATGTGGGAGACACCGGCAGTGACCCAGTCCTCGAAAGTGGTGCCGTTGAAGGCACCTGACACCGCTGCAGGACGCAGCAGCAACCAGACGCTGCCGCCGATTCTTCATTCCGTTCGACAGACCGCGCGCCGCAGCTTGAGCGGCTTGCTGTCGACGTTGTTCAACAACGCCGACGATGTGCTGTTCGAGATGGCCGACCGGTCGCGCAATGACGCGGACCAGCACATGTATTTCGATTCGATGCGCGAAATTCGCATGCACCGAAAGCGCATCTCGACCGAGTTCGGCCAGAAGATGTACGCGGCGTTCGATGCGCTGTACGAACCGGTCCCGACCGACGAAGAAGAGACGACCGACTTCGAAACCGCCGTCGACAACATGTCGCTGGTGAAGAACGACGATCTCGAAATCTCCGTTGCCGTCGCCGGCATCGTGTCGAAAGTCACGAGCCAATTTTCGTTGCCTGTGATGCAACTGACTCGGCGCATCGACTCGCTGTGCCCGAACCGTACGGTCACCGAACGGATGAATCCGCTCGGCCCGCATCAACTAGGCACCGCGTTCGTCGCCGCGACCGAGTGTCTCGGGATCGACATCCGCGTGCGAATCGTCCTGCTGAAACTGTTCGAACGGTTCGTGATGGAGCACCTCGGCCAAGCATACGAGGATGCGAACCGAGTACTCGCGGAAGCAGGCGTGCTGCCCGATCTGCGCAACGTTCTAAA
>DASRZO010000398.1:0-2396 GCA_035686405.1 Pseudomonadales bacterium
CTCGATGACTTTCGCGAGCGTGAACACCTTCGAGATCGACTGTATGGAGACTTCGGTCGTCACGTCGCCGGCGGTGTAGAGGTTGCCGTCGGGCGTCACCAACGCGATGCCGTAGATGGACGGATCGACGTTTGCCAGCGCCGGAATGTAGTCGGCGTTCTTACCCTCTTGCAGACCGCGATAGCGCTCGTACGCGGCCGCTACGGCGGCCTTGATCGTCGCGGGCTTCATGTCGGCTGCAACTGCGTCGAATGCCGCGAGCGCCGTCAGCAGCGCGACGATCGGCAGTGCGGCGCGACGTCGGATGGATGGCGGATCGGTGTTCATGGTGTCCCCAACGTCGTTTGCATGCGGCGCGGCGCGGCCCCGTGCGTGACCGGGGTCAGTGATTCGTGGACCCGACCTCCGGGAACATCCAACCGCCGTCGACCGGTTGCGGCGCCAGCTTGTCGGCCTCGTCGATCCAACCGCCGCCGGTGGCCTTGTAGATGTCCGTGACGGAGTTCAGCAGCGCGGCCTGTACTTGCGCGAGCTGCAACTCGGCCGGAAACAGCTGCTGGTTCGCATACAACACGGTCAAGTACGACGTGTAGCCGCCGTTGTACTGCAGCAGCGCGAGCCGTGCATAACCCTGCAGCGCGTCGACCAGGCGCTGTTGCGCCGCCAACTGATCGGCGAGTTTCGTGCGCGCGGACAACGCGTTTTCCACATCGGCAAACGCGCTCTGAATCGCCGACTCGTACGCCGCGAGTGCAGCCTTCTGGCCGGCTTTGGCCTGTGCGACCTGGCCGGAGACGCCGCCGCCGGTGAAGATCGGTCCGACGATCGAGCCGGTGTAGTTCCACGCTTTCGAGTCGCCTTTGAACAGGTCGGAGAGGTCGCCGCTGCTGCCCCCGAACAAGCCCGTCAGCGAGATCGTCGGGAAATACAGCGCCTTTGCTGCACCGATCTGCGCATTCGCAGCGATCAAATTCTGTTCCGCTTGCGCGATGTCCGGCCGGCGCAGCAGCAGGTCCGACGGCAAGCCGGCCGGTATCGTCGGCGGTGCGAAGGCGCCGATCGCCTTGCCGCGCGGAATCGGCCCCGGATTGCGGCCGAGCAGAATCGACAGCGCGTTCTCGCCGACGACGATCTGCTGCTCGATGGTGCTGCGCTGCGCGACCGCGCCTTCGTATTGCGCCTTCGCCTGATCGACCGTCATTTCGGAGACGACACCGTGCTTGAACTGCAGTTCGAACAAACGCACCGACTCCGCATACGTATCGACGGTGCTGTTGGCGACTTCGAGTTGCGCGTCGAGCGCGCGCAGGTCGAGATAGGCGGTCGCGGTCGCGGACACTAGCGACAGCAACACGCCGCGCCGCGCTTCCTGCGTCGCGAACAAGCTGGCGCGGGCCGACTCGGTTTGGCGGCGGATGCGGCCCCACAAGTCGATCTCCCAACTCGCGGTCGCGAACGCCTGATAGCGCGAATCGGGGTTGTCTTGGCCGCCGATGACGAGGTCGTTCGGCACGCGCTGGCGTGCACCGGAACCGCTATAGCCGAGCTGCGGGAACAGCGGCGAGCGCGCTGTGACGAAGACGCCGGCGGCCTGCTCGACGTTCGCCGCGGCGATGAAGACGTTCTTGTTGTTCGCGAGGGCATCTGCGATCAGCTGGTCGAGCACCGGGTCGTCGAACTGATGCCACCACGCGGTGTTCGCCGTCTCGGTGACGTCGGTGATCGCGTAGCGGTACGCCTGCGGCACGTCGACATTCGGCCGGTGATAGTCGGGACCGACCGCGCACGCCGTGACCAGCGCGGCGGCAAGCGATGCCGCGAACGGCCATGCGCCGAGCGACCGAGTCCTCGGTGCGCGCGGCCTGTGCGACCGTGTAAAGGGGTGCGGAAAATCGGAGACGCGACGGCGCATGGCGGAGAGGGCGCGACGCATGTCAGCCGTGCTCCGCCTTCGGTGCTTCGTCGGCCGGTGGCTGGTGCGATTCCGTTGCGTCCGGTGCCGTTTTCCCGCCGAAGTATTTCACGCTCCACGTTTCCAGCAGCCAGAAGAACAGCGGGATGTAGTAGATCGCGATCAGCGTCGCCGCGAGCGTTCCGCCGATGACGCCGGTACCGATCGAATGCCGGCTGTTGGCGGACGCGCCGGTCGCGATCGCGAGCGGCACGGTGCCGAGCACGAACGCGAACGACGTCATGATGATCGGCCGCAGCCGCAACCGCGCCGCTTCGACGGCGGCATCGTAGACCGACATCTTCTCCTTGTGGTGCAGCTCGACCGCGAACTCGACGATCAGGATCGCGTTCTTCGCCGCGAGGCCCACCAATGTCAAAAGACCGATCTGGAAATACAAGTCGTTGGTGATGAAGCGCAGCGCGATTGCGAGCAATGCGCCGAA
>DASRZO010000399.1:0-6509 GCA_035686405.1 Pseudomonadales bacterium
CCGACGGCGAGCGGCAAACCGCCGCCGACGATCGCGTTGCCGCCGTAGAACCGCGTCGCCGCGTCGAAGATGTGCATCGAGCCGCCGCGACCGCGGCTGACGCCCTCGCGACGGCCGAGCATCTCGGCCATGACGGGACCCATCGCGATGCCGCGGGCGAGTGCGTGGCCGTGTTCGCGATAGGTGGCGACGACGGCGTCGTCCGGCGTCAATGCGTTCATGACGCCGACCGCGATTGCCTCTTCGCCGACGTACAGATGCATGAAGCCGCGGATTTCGCTCGCGCTGTAGAGCTCCGCGCACTTCTCTTCGAAGCGCGTGATGCGGACCATCGCCCGCAACAGTTCGAGCGCGTGTGCGCGCGACACGAGCGGTCTCACGTGCTCGTCTCCAGCGTAGAGGTATCGCCTTCCGGCAGACCGAGTTCGCGCGCCTTGAGCAACCGCCGCATGATCTTGCCGCTCTTGGTCTTCGGCAGCGAATTCTGGAACTCGATTTCCTTCGGCGCGACTGCCGCGCCGAGGCGTTTGCGTGCGTGCGCGAGCAGCGCCTTGCGCGTCGCTTCGTCGGCCGCGTGACCGGTCTTCAACGCCACGAACGCTTTGACGACTTCGCCGGCGATCGGATCGGGTTTGCCGATCACACCCGCTTCGGCGACCGCCGGATGCTCCATCAGCACGCTCTCGACCTCGAACGGGCCGATCAGGTGTCCGGACGATTTGATCAGATCGTCGGCGCGGCCGACGAACCAGTAGTAGCCGTCCGCGTCGCGGCGGGCCAAATCGCCCGTCAGATACCAGTCGCCGACGAAGCACTTCTCGTAACGCGCCGCCTCGTTGAGATACGTGCGAAACATTGACGGCCAGCCGACCTTCAACGCGAGTTCACCGGTGTGTTCGGGAGCGTCGATCACCCGTATGCCGGATGCGGTGTGGTCGACGATTGCGGCCTCGACGCCGGGCAGCGGCTTGCCCATCGATCCCGGCTTCACGTCCATCGAGCGGTAGTTCGCGATCATGATTCCGCCGGTTTCGGTCTGCCACCAGTTGTCGTGGATCGCGAGCCCGAGCACCTCGTGGCCCCAGACGACCGCCTCGGGGTTCAACGGTTCGCCGACGCTCGCGACGAACCGCACGCGCGACAGATCGAAGCGCTTCGGCAACTCGTCGCCCTGTTTCATCAGCATGCGAATGGCCGTCGGCGCCGTGTACCACACGTCGACCCGCTCGCTCGCCAGCGTGCGGTACCAGCGTTCGGCGTCGAACTCTTCTTGGTCGACCAACAGCGTCGCGCCGATCGCGAGCGGCGCGATGATCCCGTACGAGGTACCGGTCACCCAACCGGGGTCGGCCGTGCACCAGAACACGTCTCCGGCTCGCAGGTCGAGCGCGAAGCGGCCGGTCATGTAATGCATCACGACCGCGCCGTGCACGTGCAGCGCGCCTTTCGGCTTGCCGGTGGTGCCGCTCGTGAAATGCAGCAGCGCCGGGTCATCGGCGGAGGTCGCCGGGATCGTGAAATCGGTGCCGGCGTCGGCCAGCAATGCCGCCAAATCGAGACAGCCGTCGGGCATCCCCTCGCCGGAATCGTCGGGAATTACGAGGACGTGTGCGAGGCCGGGCAAGCGACCGCGCAACTCGGCGACTTTGCGCCGATATAGTCGAGCCGTCGTGACGAGCACGCGGGCGTCGCCGATCGACATGCGCGACTGGATCGGTTCGGGTCCGAATGCGGAGAACAACGGGCAGAACACGTTTTTGTGCTTCAGCGCTCCGAGCGCTGCGACGTACAGTTCCGGGATGCGGTCGGCCAGCACGAACACGCGGTCGCCCGGCGCGACGCGCAAACGTTCGAGCACGTTCGCGAATGCGTTCGAACGAGCAGCGAGGCTTCGATAGGAGATGTCTTGGGTGGCGCCGGACTTCGCGATCCAGCGCAGCGCGACCGCATCGCCGTGACCGTGCAGCACATGGCGATCGACTGCTTCGTGGGCGATGTTGAGGCCGCCCGCCCGCGGTAGCCCGTCGAGCTGCGCGCGCGCCGCCGCCCAGTCGAAGTCGCGGTACACGCTCGCGTAGTCCTGCAAGACGCACGGCGGCGCATTTCGGTTCGACTTGTGGATGACGTTCGTCATGTCGCCTCCGCTTCGACCACGAACGATAACGGAGATCGTGCGCGCCGCGGCCGAGTTTCGCGTCGCATTGCGGAAATCCACGAGTACGGTACGTAGTTCGGTTTAAGACGGCGCGCGCGGTCGGGTAGAATCGCCGCCCCGTTTCGTTCTTGGGATCCGTCATGGCAGACGCCCGCGTCGTCTTCGACGTCACAGCGAAGAATTTCCAAACCGATGTCGTCGAGCGATCGCGCCAAGTGCCGGTCGTGGTCCTGTTCTGGGCCGATCAGTTGCCGCCGGCAAAGGACATGCGACGCGTCCTCGAGACGCTGGCCGGCCAATACCAAGGAAAATTCGCGCTCGCGCTGTCGGACGTCGCGCGCGATCAGCAGCTCGCGCAGTCGCTGCGGGTGCAAGGTCTACCGAGCATCCGCGTCGTCCACGACGGACAGTTGATCGATCAAATGGAAGGGCCGCAGGGCGAACGCGTGCTGCGGACGATGCTCGATCGGTTGACGATGTCGAGCGGCGACCTGCTGCGCGAACAGCTCGAACACGTGCTGGCGTCGGGCGACTACCGCGCGGCGCTGTCGATGTTGAAGCAAGCGCTGCAAGCAGAACCGAACAACCCGGCGTTCAAGCTCGAATACGCGGACGTGTTGATTTTGGCGGGCGATCTCGACGGCGCGCGCGCGGCGATCGCGACGCTGCCCGAAGATGTCGAAGGACGTGATCGTCCGGTGACGCGGCTGCAGATGGTGGAAGAGGCCGCCGGCATGGGTGACTTGGCCGAGGTCGCGTCCGCCTTGCAGGCGAATCCGAACGATCTCGAACTACGGTACAAGGCGGCCGTCCTCGAAGCGATCGCGCAGAACTACGAGCCGGCGCTCGAACACGCGATGTTCATCCTGCAGCAGGACCGCAAGTTCCGCGACGACATCGGGCGTACGACGCTGGTGCGCATCTTCGCGCTGCTGCCGAAGGGATCCGACGTCGTGAAGACCTACCGCCGGCGCATGTTCGCGCTGATGCACTGACGCCCTGGGCGGCGTTGCGCCGACCCGGCGCGGTCGCCGATTCGAGTGTGCGCGGCATCGCAGTAACGCTGGTGCCGCGTTCGCTATCCTTGGACGAGGCATCGACATCAGCGGTTGCACGGCATGGAAGCTCGGCAATTGGCTCCGGCGACACGGCTCGTCCTGTCCTTCGGCAGAAGCCAACAGTTCCTTTCGTTTGCGGACGGTGCGGAATATCGCATCGGCCGCGATGCGTCGTGCGACTTCGAATTGGTCCGACCGTTCGCCTCGCGCCATCACGCGCGCGTTGTATGCCGGCGCCAGTCGTTCTGGTTGTTCGACGAGAGCAGCAACGGCACGTTCGTGCGCAACGAAGACGAAACGGTCCTTTATTTGCACCGGCGCAGCTGCCGTTTGTGGGGCAGCGGCTGGATCAGCTTCGGCGAACCGTTGATGAGCGATTCCGTCGTCAGCTTTCGTCACGCGGGGTGAACCGTGGAAGGTCGTTGGACGGCTGCGTCGGAGACGCACCCCGGTAATCGGCGCAAGAACAACGAGGACGCCGTGCTCGTCACGCAGATCGGCCTGTGGGCCGTCGCCGACGGCATGGGCGGCCATTCGGCCGGCGATCTCGCGAGTAACGCGATCACCGAAGCGCTCGCCGGCGCCGAGCCGCGCCGCACGCTCGCCGAGATGGTCGATCAGGTCGACGATTTGCTGTGCGACGTCAATCATCGATTGCGCGACCACGGCTCGACGCATCTGCGCGGGCGGACGATCGGCAGCACCGTGGTCACGTTGCTCGCCGGCGACGACGTCGGCGTCGCGTTGTGGGCCGGCGACAGCCGCCTGTATCGGTTGCGCCACGGCGTGCTGACGCAGATCACGCGCGACCACAATCCGATCGGCGATCTGCTCGACGATGGATTGATCACGGAGCACACTGCGCTCGCGCGCGAAACCAACGTCGTGACGCGCGCGGTCGGGGGTCACGGCCAGTTGTTTCTCGATGTCGCAGTGTTCGACATCTGCCTGGGCGACACGTTCTTGCTGTGTACCGACGGGCTCTATCGAGAGCTGAATCACGATCAGATTCGCGATCTGCTCGACGACGCCAGCGTCAACGAATCGGCGACGCGTTTGGTAGCGGAGTGCCTCGCGAACGGAGCGCGGGACAACGTCTCCGTCGTGGTCTCGCGCCGGGAACGTTGAGGTGGGCGTGACCGGAAAAATGTCCGACATCACCAGCGACACCACCGCTGACGACATTACGGTGCTGCGCGGCAACAGCGGTGCCGGCAACGGGCAGGCGCCGCCGACACCGCGCATTCTGAAGCAGCGCTTCATCCTCGACGAAAAGCTCGGTTCCGGCGGCATGGGTACCGTGTATCGCGCGAAGGATCTGCGCAAGGTGGAAGCGCAGGACCGCAACCCGTACGTCGCGATCAAGGTACTGAACAACGACTTCCGCACGCATCCGGACGCGTTCATCGCGTTGCAGCGCGAAGCGTCGAAGTCGCAGGGTATCGCGCACCCGAACATCGTCTCGATCTTCGACTTCGACAAAGACGGCGACATTCCGTACATGACGATGGAGCTGCTGCAGGGGCAGGAGCTCGCGGCGCTGCTGAAGGAGTATCCGAACGGGTTGCCCGACGCGATCCTGTGGCCGGCGCTGCGCGGCATGTGTGCGGGACTGCGCCGTGCGCACGAAGGCGGCATCACGCATTCGGACTTCAAGCCCGGCAACGTCTTCATCACGAAGGAAGGGGTCGCGAAGATTCTGGACTTCGGCATCGCGCGTGCGGTGCGGGTGCAGAACTACGAAGGCGACGACACGGTTTTCGATCCGTCGAAACTCGCGGCGCTCACGCCGGCGTTCGCAAGCCGCGAAATGCTGCTCGGTGAGGTGCCCGAGCCCGCCGACGACATCTACTCGCTCGCGGTCGTCATCTATTTGATGTTGACCGGAAAACATCCGTACGACCGCGTTCGCGCCGACGACGCCCTGCGCCAGGGTATGAAGGCCGAGCGCGTGAAGCGCCTGACGAGGCGGCAGTGGCGCACGCTCGCGAAGGCGCTCGAGCTCGAACGCAAAAACCGCCCGACCAACATGGGGGAAGTGATCGACGGTCTGCTGCGACCGTCGGCACTGCGCCGATGGTGGGTGGTCGGCGCGGCGGTTGCGACGGCGGTCGCGGCGATCGGGTTGTGGATTTTCTCGCCGGCCATCGACCGTTCGATCGTCGCGCGCGACACGTTGATCGATGCGCAGACGGGCCGCATCGACGCGCTGTTGCGCGAACGCGATTTCGACGCCGCGTGGCGACATCGGCTCGACGCCGAGATCGATGCCCTCGCGAAGGTCGACTCGAGCGGCCGAGTGCGCGATGCAACGCGCGTCCGCGTGCTCGACGAACTGCGGCAGCGGATCGACGCGGCGCCGGACTTCGCGAGCGGGCTCGCGTTGCTCGCGATCGCCGACGCCGAGGCCGGCGGTGCGTATGCGGACGGTCGCGCGGTGCTCGAACGCCGCGAAGTGGAGCGCTTGCGCGCAATGACGCAGCCCGGTCGCTTCGAACAGGCAGGCGCCGATCGCGTCGAAGCGGATCTCGCGCGGTTCGCCGCGACGTTTCCGGGCAACGCCGATCGCGCCGAACTCGAACTCGATCTCGGCGAGGCGTATCTCGGATCGATCGCCGCGGCGCTTGCAGCCGGCGACGTCGGGCGCGCCGATGAAATGATCAAACGCGCCGAGCCGCGCGTGTTCGACCCCGACGCCTTCAACGGTTTCAACGACAAGCTCGCGGAGTTGCGGAAATCGCTCGCGCGCACGCAGGCGCGGGCGGCGCGGCGGACCGATGTCGCGAACGTCAAATCGGAGCTCGCGGCGCTGACGCACACCGATTGCCAACGAGCCGACGCAGGCGCGGCCGGGCGGCAAGCGGCGGCACTGCGCGCGCGGTTCCCCAAAGACACGGCGGCGATCGACGGCGCGGTCACCGACTGGCTGGCGCGGTGCATCGTCGAAGTGGGCGAGGTCGATCTGGATCGCGCGACGTCGATGCGGCAACAAGCGCTGCAGTCGTTCGGTGCGGTGCCGAAGCTCGCGCAACTGAAACTCGACCCGTGCGGCATGCGTTATCTCGTCGGCAACGGCGCTGCCGTCGGGCGCAGCGGCTTCTGCGTCGACGACCTCGCCGACGGATTGGTCGGGCCGCGCCTCGTCGTCGTGGCTGACGGCGACCGCCGCTTCGCCATCGGAAAGTACGAGATCTCGGAAGGCGACCTCGCGCCGTTCTGCGAACAGACGCATCGCTGCGACGCGGCGCCGTACAGCAGCAAACCGGCGACCGGCATCGGCGTGGATCTCGCGAAGG
>DASRZO010000400.1:0-6853 GCA_035686405.1 Pseudomonadales bacterium
CTGCGGCGGCTCGGGCCGCATCACCGTCTGACCTCGCGACGGGAGCGAACGAACGCACTCGGGCGCCGGCCTCGGCATCCGTTCGTGCGCGCGTTACGCTGTCGCGAACGCAATCCGGAGTAGCTTCGTGAACGATTCGACGCGCCCTCTGTACAGCCACGTCGGCGCCGATCGCGCCGCCGCGGTCGGCTTGCCGCGCGAGATGTATCTAGACCCCGCGGTGTTCGACGCCGAAGTGCGGCGAGTATTCGAGGCGGGTTGGTTGCCGGTCGCACGATCGAGCGCGATCGCGAACCCGGGCGACTATCGCAGCGTCGACTTGCTCGGTACGCCGCTCGTCGTCAGCCGCGACGAAGCCGGTGCGGTGCACGTGTTGTCGCGCGTCTGCCGGCATCGCGGCATGCCGGTGGTCGACGGCAGCGGCAATCGCAAGGATTTCAGCTGTCCGTATCACCTGTGGCGCTACGGCTTGGACGGCCGGTTCGTGTTCGCACCGGCGATGGACGGCTCCGCGGCGTTCGACAAATCGAAATGCGATCTGCCGCGCGTCGCACACACGGAGTGGGGCGGTTGGGTGTTTGCGAACATCTCGGGGGATGCAGCACCGCTCGCGCCCGCGCTCGAGCCGCTGACGGCGCGACTGCGCCGCGTGGATCCGGCGCAGTTCGTCACCGCGGCGACGCTGGAGTTCGACTCGCCGTGGAACTGGAAGGTGATGGTCGAGAATTTCCTCGAGTCGTATCACCACATCGGCCCGCACGCGAACACGCTGCAGCAGACGAATCCCGGATTCGGCACGTACGCGACCGACGCTGTCGGCGAGTTCACCATCCTCGAGAATCCCGCCATCGACGGCGGCTGGCCGTTCGTCGTCGCGTGCATCTTTCCGTGGACGCTGATCGCGATCACCGAAAGCGAAGTGCCGTTCGGCGTGTGGTACGAGTTCGATCGCGTCCGCCACGACCGCTTTTTGTTGCGCGTGCACGTACTGTTGGTGCCGGAACAAGCAGCCGACGCGGCGTTCGTCGCGTATCTGACAGAGCAGGTCCGCATCATCCACGTCGAAGACATCGCGGTGTGCGACGGCGTGCAGCGCGGCTTGCACAGCGCGTTGTACGAAAGCGGTCCGCTCAGCCGCCTCGAAGGGTGCCTGTGGCATTTCCACCGCTATCTGCAACGGTGCTTCGCGGCGCGATAGCGCTGCCGAGCGGCCCGGCGCAATTGCCCATCGAGACGTCGAAGGCAACTCTCGAAAAAACATACACGTTTCGATCGTGCCGCGTTTATCGTGGCGGTTCGTTCAATCGATCGAGGGGAGGGTGCGATGACCGTGGAACTGACGATGCTGGTGTATTCGGTGGTGTTGCTGTTTGCGCTGATCCTGATTCAAGCGCTCGCCGGCGTCCTCGCGCAGGGGTTGCCGCAGATGGCAGGCGCGCGTGACAACTTGCCGGAGCCGAAGGCGTTCCAAGCGCGTACGAAGCGCGTCGTCGACAACCACCGCGAAGGTCTCGCGTTGTTCGCGCCGCTCGTGCTCGTCGCGGCGGTCGCGCACATCAGCAATCCGGCGACGGTGCTCGGCGCGCAACTCTTTTTCTATGCGCGCGTCGTGCATGCGGGGCTGTATCTCGCCGGCGTGCCGTGGGTTCGGCCGCTCGCGTGGGCCGCCGGCATCGTCGGTACGGCGATGGTGTTCACCGCGGTGGTTCAAGCGTAGGGATCGCCGGCGCGTCCGGGTCGCCAACGTACCGGCGAAGGGGCGCTCAGCGGCGCAGCGCCGCATCGAGCGCTTCGAGCAGCGGTCCGAGCTTCGGCGGCGAAGCTTCCACACCAACGGCGACGCCGAAGTCGCGCAGCGCCGCGCTCGACACCGGTCCCACCGACGCGACCAACGTCCGCGCCAAATCCGCGCGCAGGCGATCGGCGCGCCCGGCGCGTTCGGCGACCGCGAGCAGGTTGCGCACTTGCGATGCGCTGGTGAACACGACCGCGTCGACGCCGCCGCGCTCGAGCGCGTCGAGCAAACGCAGCATCGGCGCGACGTCGTGCGGCAACGACCAGCGATACAGCGGCACGTCGACGATCGTCGCGCCGCGCGTCGTCAACGCCTCGTGCAGTTCGGAGTTCACGTCGCCGTAGCGCTGCACGACCACGACCTTGCCGCGCACATCGAGCGACTCCATCGCGTCCACGATCTCGGCGGTGGTGAACGGCTCCGCGGCGCTTGCGTCGATGCGGATGCCGCGTTGGCGCAACACCGCGGTCGGCTTCGGTCCGCGCACGACGACGGTCGCGCGCTCGAGCAGCCGCGTGAATTCGTCGGTGAGACCGAGCGCGTCCGTCGCGGCAAACAGCGCGCGCGTGCCGACGCCGGTTTGGAACACGATCGCCGCCACTGTTCGGTTCGGCCACTCGGCTACGAGCCGCCCGATCGCAGCCGAGTCGACGTCCGGTTCTTCGGCCAGTGCCGGCGCCGACAGCGGCACTCCGCCGCGCCGCGCGATCAACTCGCTGACGTGATCCGCCAAGCGGCTCTCGAGGAATGCGATCGTCTTGCCGTGCATCGAGATCGTCTAAACCCGTGCAACGCGAGGTCGGCCGCGGCGCACGCCGCGCGCCGTCACTCGTTCGTTCGGTACTGTGGTTGGTACTGCGGCTGGTACTGCGTTTGGTACTGCACGCGAAACTCGTCGCGCTTCGGCTTCCATTGCTCGGCGAGGAAGCGGAACGCCGAGTACGGCCACAGCGTGAAGTTGCGATCGGTCGCGTCCGTGTACCACGCGTTGCAACCGCCGCTGAACACCATCTTCTGCATGTCGCGTTGTAGCCGGCCGTTGTAGCGCTCGGTGACGGCCGCATCGGGATCGATCGACGCGAGCCCGTGGCGCGCCATCAAGCGCAAGCTGTCGATCACGAACCGGGCTTGGGATTCGATCATGATCAGCGCAGAGGTGTGGCCGGTCGCGCTGTTCGGGCCGAGCAACATGAAGAAGTTCGGAAATCCCGGCACCATGATCGTGCGGAACGACTCGACGTGCTTCGCCCACACGTCGCGCAGGCGGCGGCCGTCGCGGCCGACGATCTCCACGTAGTCGGTGATGTCGAACGGCTTGAAGCCGGTCGCTTCGACGATGACGTCGGCAAGATGCAGCTTGCCGGTCGCGTCGCGAATGCCGTCGCGCTCGACGGCGAGAATGCGGTCGCAGACGAGGTGCACGTTCGGGCGGTTGAACGTCGACAGATAGTCGTCGGAGATCACGCGGCGCTTGCAGCCCGGCTCGTAGTTCGGGGTCAACTGTGCGCGCAGCTTCGGATCGGCGACGGACTGTTCGATGTGGTCGAGCCCGGCACGGCGCAATTGTTCCGCGAACCAGCTGCGGCGGCGCAGCGACAACACGCCGGCGACGTCCATCATCGTCCACAGTGCCCAGCGATAGAGGCGCATCAGCCAGCGATTGTTGCGGAACAGCGCGCGGCGGCTCTCGGGAATGTCGTGCGCGAGCCGCGGGAATACCCACGCGGCGGAGCGTTGGAACACCGTCACCTCGGCGGCGTCGTTGGCGATCTCGGGTAGTACCTGAGCGGCGCTGGCGCCGGTGCCGATCATGGCGATGCGCTTGCCCTTCAGACTCTGCCTGTGATCCCACTGTGCCGTATGGAAGCGGGCGCCGGCGAACGACTCGATGCCGTCGATCTTCGCGCGATTCGGCAAATGCAATCCGCCGAGACCGCTGACGACGAGATCGGCGACGTATTCGCTGCCGTCGTCGGTGTGGACGTGCCAGCGCGCGCCGTCGTGCACCACGCGGACGACCGTGCAGCTGAAGCGGATCTTGTCGCGCAGCGCGTATTTGTCGACGCAGCGCTCGCAATAGTCCCAGATTTCTTTGCCGCTCGAATACGAGTGACTCCAATCGGGATTCAGCTCGAACGAGAACGAATAGACGTGCGACGGTACGTCGCAGGCGACACCGGGATAGGTGTTCTCGCGCCACGTGCCGCCGACGGTGGTCGCCTTCTCGAGAATCACGAAGTCGTCGACGCCGTGCTGCTGCAATTGAATCCCCATGCAGATGCCGGACATACCGGCGCCGAGCACGGCGACGCGAACGGAGCGGGTCTGCGGAACGGCGGTCGCGGCAGCGGACATGAGCTAACGGTTCTCCCGGGGCGATGGGATCGGCACGGTAGCGGATCGAGCCGTGCGAGTCACGCGGCGAGGCGTGCGTTCGGACTGCCATAGAGCGTCATGCGGCGAACAGACGACCCGTCGGCGTCGCCGTGAAGCGGTCGAGCGGAATCTCTTCCTGCTTCAAGAAGCCGCGTTGCGGCAGCGCGCCGTCGCGCACCATCTCGATCACGGCGACGACCGACGCCGACGTCGTCCATGCGATCGCGGTCTGCATCGCACCGGCCAACTGCACCGGCCGATAGGCGCGCACGAACTCGCGCCGCTGCAAGCGCCCGTCGAGACGCCCTTCGGACGAGACGTGGATGTAGACGACGTCGTTGTTCACCGGCGGTTTCGCGTTCGTCAAGATTTCGCCGGCGAGCTCGCGCCGCTCGCGCAGCAGGAGCTCGTGGAAGAAAAAATTCATCAACCGCATGTGGCCGGGATAGCGCATCGACTTGTAGTCGACGTTGGCGACCTTGCCGTGGAAGGTCTCGCAGATCGTGCCGAGGCCGCCGGACGTCGTGAACGCTTCGAGCGCGACGCCGTCGACGTAGATCGTTTCGATCCACTCCATCGACGACACCATCTTGCGCACGCCGTCTTCGATCACTTCGCAGTCGTTCAAGTATTCGTTGACGACGCCTTCCGGCGACCAGTTGAACGCGTAGCCCATGAGGCCGGTCGGATTCTGCGGCAACGCGCCGACGCGCAGGCGCAGCGAACGGCACGTCTCGAATGCGGCGACTTGCGCGGCACCGACGATGCCGACGAAGCCCGGCGCGAGTCCGCACTGCGGCGCCATCAAGCCGCGCGACGTCTTCGACAAGTCGATGATCGCCTTCGTCGTAGGTACGTCTTCGGTGAGGTCGAAGTAGTGCATGTCGCGCGCATGCGCAGCCGCGGCGATACGCGCGTTGAGCCGATACGGCAGCGCCGACAGTACAGCGTCGAAGCCGTCGACCGCTGCGCCGATGCCGGCATCGGTGGCGAGATCGACGGCGCGCACGTCGAAGCCCAACGGTTCCTGTGGGGTGCGCGCGTCGATACCGGTCACCTGGAAGCCCTCCTGGTGCAGGAGCTTCGCCGCGAGCGTGCCGACCTTGCCGAGCCCGAGTACCGCGATCTTGCGCAGTGCCATCGTCGATTCCTCTAGTCCGATTCCTGTGTCGAGTCCTTCTTCTACGAGCGTCGTTTACGAACGTTCGACCAACGGCATCCGTCTGACGGGCACGGGTCTGCGCGCGTCAGATGTCGAACCGAATGCCTTGCGCGAGCGGCAACGCGCGCGAGTAGTTCACGGTGTTCGTCTGGCGCCGCATATAGGCCTTCCACGCGTCGGAACCCGATTCGCGGCCGCCGCCGGTGTCCTTCTCGCCGCCGAACGCACCGCCGATCTCGGCACCCGACGGGCCGATGTTGACGTTTGCGATGCCGCAATCGGATCCGACTGCCGACAAGAACGTCTCCGCTTCGCGCACGTCGTTGGTGAAGATGCACGACGACAGGCCCTGCGGCACGTCGTTGTGCATTTCGATCGCCCGCGCGAAGTCGCGGTAGCGCATCACGTACAAGATCGGCGCGAACGTTTCGTCGCGCACGATCGCGGTTTGCGCCGGCATTTCGACGATCGCCGGCCGCACGTAGTACGCGTTCGGATGGGCGTCGTTCGCCACGCGCTGGCCGCCGTCGACGCGACCGCCTTGCGTACGTGCGGCGTCGAGCGCGTGTTGCATCCGTTCGAATGCCGCGCGATCGATCAACGGTCCGACCAAGGTGCCGGCTTGCAGCGGATCGCCGATCGAGAGATTTCGATAGATCTGCGCGAGCCGCGGAACCAGCGTCGCGTACACGTCTTCGTGCACGATCAATCGGCGCAAGCTCGTGCAGCGCTGGCCGGCGGTACCCACTGCCGAGAACACGATGGCGCGCAGCGCCATCTCGAGATCGGCGGACGGTGCGACGATCATCGCGTTGTTACCGCCGAGTTCGAGGATGCATTTGCCGAAGCGCGCGGCGACGACGGGACCGACCGCGCGGCCCATCCGCGTCGACCCGGTCGCCGACACGATCGCGACGCGGTGATCCGCGGCCAGCCGTTCACCGATGTCGGCGCCGCCGATCACGACGTGCGATAGACCGCGCGGCGCGTCGCCGAAGCGGGCGAGGGCGCGTTCGAAGATCTTCTGCGTCGCGAGCGCGGTCAGCGGCGTCTTGTCGGACGGCTTCCACACCACCGGATCGCCGCATACGAACGCGAGTGCTGCGTTCCAACACCACACGGCAACGGGAAAATTGAATGCGGTGACGACGCCGCAGACGCCGGCCGGATGCCACGTCTCGCGCATCGTGTGCCCCGGCCGTTCCGAGGCGAGCGTGAGGCCGTACAGCTGACGGGACAACCCGACCGCGAAGTCGCAGATATCGATCATCTCCTGCACCTCACCCAAGCCTTCTTGCAGGATCTTGCCGGACTCGAGCGTGACCAACGCGCCGAGGTCGGACTTCGCCGCGCGCAATTCCTCGCCGAGCAGACGCACGAGCTCGCCGCGCCGCGGCGCGGGCACCGAGCGCCATGTCGCGAATGCGCTCGCGGCTTCGGCGATCGCCCGGTCGACGTCGGCGAGCGTTTGCATGCGCAGCGCGGCGATGCGGGTGCCGTCGATCGGCGTCGAGACGATG
>DASRZO010000401.1:0-12178 GCA_035686405.1 Pseudomonadales bacterium
GTAGCCGTTCTCCTTCAGAATTTCGCCGATGCTCGCGTTGTCGAGACCGATGATCGAGTCATAGCCGGGAAATCCGGTGGAGAGTTCGGTGATCACGCCGTTGCCGACCGCATGATGGTTGCGGCCGGTGATCAGCGCGGCGCGCGTCGGCGAGCAGAGCGCCGTCGAATGGAACTGCGTGTAACGCAAACCCGCCTTGGCGATGCGATCGAGCGCCGGCGTCGGGATGACGCCGCCGAACGTGCCGGCCACGCCGTAGCCTTGGTCGTCCGTCATGATCAGCAGAATGTTCGGTGCGCCTCTCGGCGGCACGATCTTCGGCGGCCACCACGTCTTGGAGCCCGGCATCTCTTCTTTGATGACGCCGCCGAACTTCGGCGCCGGCGCCGGGATCTGATCTCCCGGAATCGTCGTCGTCGCGCTGGGTGAACCCAGCTCGCCCGTCACCTGTTCCGCTGCAACCGCAACCGCCGCAAACGTCGCGGTCAACAAAAGCGCGCCGATACGCGCAACAACGCCGGTCTTGCCGTGTCCCCGTTTCATGCGTGTGCTCCCGCTGCACTGACGATTCGTCAGGGCGCAGAGTAGGGGAGACGTGCGGCGTTAACTTGACTTATTCGGCCACGGTCGGCGAGTGTCGCGCTGCCATGGCGCGAGCCCCGGATTCACAGATCGACGCTCCACAACGCAAGGCGGTCGACCGCGATGGCGGTGGCATCGTGCGGCTGGCCACCTTGCTGCCGATTCCCGCATTGCTGCGCGAATACGGGATCGACTCAACGAAACTGTTGGCGGACGTCGGGCTGAGTGCCGGTGCGTTCGCGGACGCGGACGACCGCATACCGTTCCGTACGGCAGGCGTGTTGCTGCAACGCTGCGCCGACGCGACCGGTTGCAACCACTTCGGTCTGCTCGTCGGGCAACGCTCCGACGTCGAGACGCTCGGCCGGGTCGGCGCGCTGATGCGGCGGGCCCCGACCGTCGACGCCGCGCTGCGCAGTCTGATCCTGCATCTGCACTTGCAGAATCGCGGCGGCGTGCCGACGCGGACGATCGACGGTGACCATGCGTCGATGGGATATGTCATCTACCAGCGCGACATGCTGGGCACCGCTCAGGTGCACGACCTCGTCGCGGCATTGAGCTACAACATCTTGCATTCACTGTGCGGCGGCGATTGGCGCCCCAGTGTCGTCACGTTCTCGCACGCACGTCCAGATGACGTTCGCCCCTACAACCGCTTCTTCAAGGCGCCGCTGCTGTTCGACGCCAACGCGACGGAACTCCGCTTCGAGAAGCGCTGGCTCGACCGGCCACTGGCAGGCTCCGACGCGGCGTTGTACGAACTGCTGCTCGACACCATGTCTGCGGAGTCGAAGCAGTTCAGCGATATCACCGAGCAGGTTCGCGTCGCGCTACGCACGATGATTCCGACGGGACGCGCGAGTGAACTGTGCGTGGCCGATCTGCTCGGCATTCCGTCGCGAACGTTGCGGCGGCAATTGGTCGCCAAGGGTACGAGCTTCAGAGAGATCGCGATGGAGATGCGCTACGAGATCTCGCGGCAGCTGCTCACCGACACTCGGATGCAGATCGTCGAGGTGGCGGCCGTGCTGGAGTATGCCGACGCGAGCGCCTTCACGCGCGCGTTCAAACGGTGGACCGACATGTCGCCTGCGGCGTGGCGCGCTCGGGTGTCGACCGACGCATCCGCGTAAGCGGAAGCGGACGGCGGCTGCGGCGAATCCGTGCTCGGCTTTCAGCGGCTCGGGGCCGCCGCTTGCGCGCGCCGCCGCGCCGCGGCGGCGGCATTCATCGAATCGAGCATCGTCGGATGACCGGCGGGCTGGTAGCTGAACAGCAGCGCGCGGCGTTCGAGCGTCGAGCGGTTCGGTTCGGAACAATGCACGAGCAAGCTGCCGAACATGACCATCGAGCCGGCCTTCAGCGGCACCGGCTGCATCACCACGTCGGCGTAGGCGGTGGCGTCGATCTCGTTGGCGCCGAACTCGTCGCTGTCGGTTCGATTGTGCCAGCGGCCGGATGTGTGACTGCCGGGCGCCACCTGCAGGCAGCCGTTCTCGAGCGTCGAGTCGTCGAGGAACAGCATCGTCGTCGCGACGCGTGCAGCGTCCTTCGCCGTGTCGAGCCAATACGGATAGTCCTGGTGCATCGGGTTCACGCCGCCGACGCCGGGCCGCTTCAAGTTGAGCTTTTCGGTGAATAGGTTCGGATGATCGTCGCCGACGAAGTCGATCATCGGATCGATGAACCGTGGATCGTGTGCCCATTGGTTCAGTAGCGGATCGAGATGCGCGAACGGTTCGATGCCGTGGACGACATCGCTGTCGCCTTCCCACTTGATCATCACGTTGTGTTCGTTGTTCGGTTCGAACGTGTAGCTGCCGACGTGATAGCGCCGCCGCCGGCGTTCGTGCACGAGACGGTCGACCAACGCTTCGCACGCCGCGGTGATCGCGGCGATTTCGCTCGGATCGAATACGTTTTCGCGCACGACGAAGCCGTTGCGATCGAGAAATGCGCGCTCGGCGGCGCTCAAACGGCCCTGCGTCACGACGGCGTCCCTCTGACAGATTCCCCGCGGCAATGTAGTCCGCGGCCGCGATCGATGGAAGCCGAGCGAGTTGGCTACACTCGGTCGCGAAACGGGAGGGCGATATGGTTTCGAAGACACGAATGCTCGACTGGGTGAAGGGTTTCGAATGGCGCGAGGTCGAGCGCGGCCTCGACGAAACGCCCGAGCTGATGGCGTATCGCGACGACCGTGGTCGCAACTGGTTGCACGTGTGCTGCGGCGTCAACGCCAAGAAGACGAAGCAGTCCGTCGCCGATTCGATCAAGACCGCGGAGGTATTGCTCGAGGCGGGCTACGACGTGAACGAAGCGGCGTTCACCGAAGGCGACTGGTTCCAGGCGACGCCGCTCTGGTACTCGATCAGCCGCGGCGAAAATCTCGAGCTCGCGAAATTCCTGCTGAAGCGAGGCTCGAATCCGAACAACGCGTTGTGGGCGGCCGCGTTCAACCACGACCTCGATGCGATACGGTTGTTGGTGAAGAGCGGCGCCGACATCGATCAAGACGGGCCCGAGACGCCGTTCCTCGGTGCGGTGAAATGGAGCTTGTTCGACTCGGCCGAGGAATTGCTGAAGCTCGGCGCGAACGCGAACTGGCAGGACCAGAAGAAGATGACGGCGCTGCACTACATGCTGAAGAAGGGCAGCGACAAGAAACACGTCGAGATGGTCATCCGCTACGGGGCGCGCGTCGACATTCCGAACAAGGACGGCGTGACGGCGGCGCAGATCATGGCGCGCAAGAAGGACCCGGACTACAAGCGGATGCTGGCGCGGGCGGAGGCGGGGAAACGGAAGTGACGCGGACGCAGCGCGTGAGCAAGGCGCGCTGACGTGGAGCGGTCAACGCGACCAATCGTCGACCTGTAGACCCGTGAAGCGACGGAAGTCGCGCGCATTTGCGGTGACGAGGATCAAGTCGTTGGTCGCCGCGATCGCGGCGATCTGTGCGTCGGTCGCCGGCGGATATCGACCGGACTTCGCGAGCCGCGCGCGGGCGCGCGCATCCCATGCAGCGGCCGCCTCGTCGTATGGCAGGATCGGGAAAGCCGGCCGCACGATTTCGTCGAGGTAGGCCGCAATTGCCGAACGCCGACGTGACGGCGGTAATCGCTCGCAGCCGAAACGCAATTCGTGCCAGACCATCGCGCACGTCGCCATTTCGCCCTGCTTGCTTTCGACACGCTTGACGAGGCGCGGATTCGGAGCGGATTTCATCGGCTCCGACAGTACGTTGGTGTCGAGCAGATATCGCAGCACTCAGAAGGGGCTCGTGCGGCCGGGTGAACGGTCTCGAAGATCGGCGAACGTATCTTCATCGATGGCCAAATGCGCAACGTCGTGACGCGCGCGCCAGTCGCGCAAGGCGTCGGCGAACGTCGGCATTTCGCGCGTCATCCCGGCGAAGTGAGCCGCCGATATGACGATCGCGACCGGTCTGCCGTGGCGGGTGATTTCGACGATGCCGCCGTGCTCGGCCGACGCAATGACATTGGCGAAATTCTGCCGAGCCCCGGCGACCGAATAGCGTTTCTGCATCGCCTCGTCCAAATGTACATTCATTTGTACAGTACTGAATCGTGGAGAAAATCTCAAAGCGAGCGTGCGGCGTTAGGGGAGGTTTCAATATCGGAAAATGGAGGTTCTTGGCGTGAGTCGAGTGCTCCCTGAGCCGTCCCGCTACGGATCTCAGCGATACGCCGCCGCCTGCATGCCGTACAGCTCGGCGTATTGGCCGCCTTTCGCCATCAATTCCTCGTGCGAGCCGACCTCGACGAGCTTCGCGCCGTCGAGCACCACGATGAGATCCGCCATCCGCACCGTGCTGAAGCGGTGCGACACGAGGATCGTGATGCGCCCATCCGGCGCTTGCGAGGGACCGGCGCCGAACCCGCCGCGGGCAGCGGCGGCGTAGCGCTCGAACAGCATGTGTTCGGTTTCGGCGTCGAGCGCAGCGGTCGGTTCGTCGAGCACCAACAACAGTGGACGGTCGCGCATGAAGCCGCGCGCGAGCGCGAGTTTCTGCCACTGCCCGAAGCTCACTTCGACCCCGCCCGGCCACGTCGGCCCGAGCTGCGTCGTCAATCCTTCGATCAACCGCTCCACGACGTCGGCCGCGCCGGCGCGGTCGACCGCGACCGACACGGCCGGTATGTCGTCGAGCCGCGGCACGTCGCCGACGCCGACGCTATGGCGCGCTTGGAACTCGAAGCGAAAGAAGTCCTGGAATGCGCCGGCCAGTCGCTCGCGCCATTCGTCGGCCGGCATGCGCGCGAGATCGGCGCCGTCGATCAGGATGCGGCCGCTCGTCGGCTGATACATCCGGCACAGCAGCTTCACGAGCGTGCTCTTGCCGGCGCCGTTCTCGCCGACGACCGCGACGACGGTGCCGGGTTTCAGTTCCAGCGACACGTCGTCGAGCACGTTGTGCGTCGTGCCGGGATACGCGAACGACACGTGTTCGAGGCGGATGCCGCGTTCGATGCGCGCGGGTACGGCGGCGTCGACGTTCTCGGTCATCGATGCGGCGTAGTCCTCGAGCCACGCGAGCCGACGCGACCCGTCCATCCAGATGCCGCGCAGGAAGCCGATCTCGCCGACGGTCGCGCCGATGTACGCCGACAAACGCGAACCCGCGGCGAGTACCAGCAACACGTCGCCGGCCGAACCGTGCAGGCCCGACGATACGAACACGACCGCACCGACATAGGCGCAGCCGAAGATCGCCCAACCGAATGCGTGCCACAGCGCGCTGCCGAAACGCGCGGCGCCGACGGGGCCGTACCAGCGCGACCACGCTTCGCGCCGCATCGCGATCAGCCGTTCGCCGATCCGCGTGACGCGCACTTCCTTGCCGGGCGGCGCGGTGGTGGCGGTTTGGAAGACGTGCTTTGCCAACCGATTTGCAGAGGCGCCGCGTTCCTCCGCCGCGCGTTCGACGGCGGGCCGCCATGTCGACGTCAGCACCGTCGGCAGCGCGAACAGCACCAGCAGCGCCAGCGACCAATGGATCGACATCAAGAGCGCGATCGTGACGGCGAGCCTGAGAATCCAGCCGCACGTCGAGAACAGCGACATGTACATGTGGTCGAGCACGAACACTTGGTCGCGCAGCACCGCGAGGCGGTCGAGGAAGTCGGGCCGCTCGTGATGCGCGATCGTTTGCACCGACGCTTGCAGCCCGGCGACGTGCGATTCGAGCGCGATCGTCACACGGTCGCGAAAGCGCCGTTGCGTGCGGTCGCTGATCACGCGCAGGAACCACGTCGCGACCGCGCAGATGCCGAGCCCGAGTAGAGCCGTTAGCACCAACCGCCGATCGTGCGCCATCGCGCCGTCGGCGAGGACCTTGAAGAGCAGCGCGATCAGCGCATCGGGCAACGCCGCGAGCAGCGACAGCGCGAATGCGATCGAAATGAGCCGCGGCTCGGCGCGATAGCCGCGCACGAGCGCGCGCCACATCGCGGGGAGGGCGGGCGGCAGATCGTCAGCCGAGGACATCGTAGGTCACCCCTTCTTCGTCGTCGGTGCCGAAGCGCGACGCTTGCAAGTCGAACATCGTGCGATAGCGGCCGTTCAGCGCCATCAGTTCGTCGTGCGTGCCGAGCTCGACCACCTTGCCGTGTTCGAGCACGCAAATGCGGTCGGCGTGGCGCACCGTCGAGAAACGGTGCGAGATCAGGATGGTCGTTGCGCGGCGCGTAGAGGCGAGCACGCGCTCGAAGATCTCCGCTTCGCCGCGCACGTCGAGCTGCGCGGTCGGCTCGTCGAGCAACACGACGCCGGCACCGAGCCGCACGGCGCACAACGCGCGCGCGAGCGCGATGCGCTGCCATTGCCCGCCCGAGAGATCGGTGCCGCCGGCGTAACCGCGCGCCAGGATCGTGTCGAGCCGCGCGAGTTGCGAAGCGCCGGCATCGGCGAGCGCTGCCTCGATGACGTCGTCGGGCGCCCCCGACGGCGCCACGTTGTCGCGCAACGACATCTCGAAGCGGATGAAATCCTGGAACACCGCGGTCACGCGCGTGCGCCACGAATCGACCGTGAATTCACGCAGGTCGACACCGTCGACTTCGATCGCGCCGTCTTGCGGGTCGTACAAGCGGCACAGCAACTTCGCGAGCGTCGTCTTGCCGGCGCCGTTCACGCCGACGATCGCGAGCGACGATCCGGCCGGAATGGTCAGATCGAAACCGTCGAGCACCGGTTCGCCGGGCGCGCCGTCGGCGCGCGGGTAGGCGAACGTGACGTTGCGAAATCGGATCTCGCGCGCCGGCGTACCGGCGGCGCTGCGCGTGCCTTGTACCAGGGCGCCGCGCGGCGCCATCGCGCTTTGCAAACGGAGCACCGCCCCGGCCGGTGCAGCGGCGCCGTCGAGCGCCCACGACAAACCGCCGAACGCGATCATGCTGGTCGTCACCGAGGCGCTCGCGAACGTCACCGCGTGGCCGAGATCGATACGGCCGCCGTCGAGCGCGAACGCGATCGCCGCGAATACCGCGAGGTTCGCCGCGAGCACGATCAAGAGGCTCCACAGCACCGGCCGTTCGCGCAGCTTCGTCGCCTCCCAGCGCAAGTCGTGCAGCAGGCGGCGTTGTTTCGCGAACCGTTCGACCGTCCACTTCGACAAGCCGAACAATCGCAGTTCCTTCGCGGCCGGCGCGTCGACCGCGAGCCGATAGGCGTAATCGGCGTGACGCTGCGCCTCACGTACGGCGTTCGTGTTGCGGTCGCGCCACACTGCGCTCTCGCGCAACAGCCACTGCGTCGCGAGCCACGCGGCAACGAGCACGAACGGCGCCCACCACGCGAACGCGAACAGCACCAAGGCGCCGGCGACACCGGCGATGAACTCGACGAGGCCGCCGCCGATGAAATCCATCGAGATCGACAACGGCGGGCCGCTCATGCCGAGATCGAAGTCGCGCGCCACCGTGAGGTCGGTGGTGAGGCGCGGATCTTCGAGGTGGCCCATGCCGGGCGGACGCACGCACGCCGTCGTCAGTTCGTCGTACAGCCACGACGCGGTGCGGCTGCCGAGGTTCTTGCCGACCGCTTGATGCAGCGGCGATGCGACTTGCAACGTCACGAACACGACGCCGACGACGGCGAGCGGTAGCGCGAGCGGTGCGCCGTGTTGTACCGCACCGACCAACGCGCCCATCGCGATCGCGAACATCGCGGGCAGCGCGCCGCGCAACAGCACGAGCACCCACCAGACGTACGCGAGCGGTCGGTCGGCCTGCGGCAGAACGCCGAAGAACTTCCATTCGTCGCGCGCACGCAACTTGTCGAACATGGCTGCCTCCCCCGCGGGGATCATCCGCGGACCGGTGTCGATGTTCCAGCGTCCGCGCGCCGCGGTCTTGTCGATTTTTTACCGCAACCTCGCAACGGTTCTGCCCGAACCGTGCGCCGGCGCTTTCGCCGCAGACGTCTAGCGAACGAGTTCCGCCGCGTAGCGGTCGAGCCGCCGCAGCGTGTCGTCGAGCGTGCCCGGCGCGATCGCGAGAATGGCGCGGCCGACGCCGGCATCGGCGAACGGTGCGATGGCTTCGGGCTTCGCCGGAAGGCCGAATGCGCTGATCGCAATGGAATCCGGATCGCGGCCCTCGGCGCGCGCGAATGCGCGCAAGCGTTGGATGCCGGCGAGCACGAGCTCCGGATCGCGCACGCGCGGCAGCCAGCCGTCGGCGTACTTTGCGACGCGCTTCAGCGTGTGATCGGTCTCGCCGCCGATGAAGATCGGCGGATGCGGTTTCGCGACGGGCTTCGGCCACAGCCACAGCGGCGCGAAGTCGACGAACTTGCCGTGATACTCCGGTTCCTCTTCGGTCCAGATCTTCTTCAGCGCTTCCAGTTGTTCTTCGAGCCGTTGAAAGCGCGTCGCGTAGGCGGTGCCGTGATTTTCCATCTCGGGTTTGTTCCAACCGCCGCCGACGCCGAACAGCACGCGTCCGCCCGACAGCATGTCGACGCTCGCGACCGTCTTCGCCGTATGGATCGTGTCGCGCTGCATCAGCAAGCAGATACCGGTGCCGAGCTTGAGCTTCGTCGTCACGCCCGCCGCCGCCGTCAACGCGACGAACGGGTCGAGCGTGCGCGCGAAATCGCGCGTCACCGGACCGCGGCCCGGATACGGCGTCGACCCGGTGGTCGGAATGTGCGAATGCTCCGGCACCCACAGCGAATCGAAGCCGCGTTCTTCGATCGCCCGCGCGAGATCGACGATCGACGGCGACGTGTCGGTCGGAACGACGTAGAGACCGTATTGCATGGCTTGCTCCACCCGTGACGAAGCGTCGAGGATAGCAGGCACGCCGGCCCGTCAGTTCGCACTGTTGCACCCGCAGCGAACGTGCACGGTTGCGCGATCGGTCGATCAAAAGAGGAGGTTCCATGCAGTCGGTCGTTCTGGGTCGCACCGGACTCACCGTTGGCGTCGTCGGTCTCGGTTGCGGCGGTCACAGCCGGCTCGGCATGACGAACGGTGCAGACGAAGCGCAGGCGAGCCGCGTCGTGTCGGCGGCGCTCGATCTCGGCATCGACTTCATCGACACCGCGCGCGCCTACGGCACCGAAGGCGCCGTCGGCCGTGCGATTCGCGGCAAACGCGACGCCGTCGTGTTGTCGACGAAGGCGTTGCCGGTCGGCGCGGCGGGGCCGCTGAGTGCCCAGGATTTGCGCGAGAGCCTCGACCTCAGCTTGGCGCGCCTCGGCACCGACTACGTCGATGTGTTCCATTTGCACGGCGTGTTGGCGGACCAGTACGCGCACTGCATCGACGTGCTGCTGCCGGAACTCCTCCGCGCGCGCGACGCAGGCAAGGTGCGCTTCATCGGCATCACGGAGCGCTTCGGCAACGACACGAACCACACGATGCTGAAGCGCGCGCTGCCGGACGATCACTTCGACGTCGTCATGGTCGGCCACAACGTGTTGAATCCGTCGGCGCGACACTCGGTATTTCCGCTGACGATCGAGAAGAACGTCGGCACGCTCATCATGTTCGCGGTGCGGCGCGCACTGACGAACAAGGCGCGCGTCGGCGCGGTGGTGGAACAACTGATCGAGTCGCGCGCGATCGATGCGAAGGCGGTCGACCGGGCGGATCCGCTCGGCTTCGTCGCGGCGCATCGCGGCGTCACGTCGCTGATCGAAGCGGCGTATCGCTACTGCCGCTACGAGCCCGGGGCGCACGTGATTCTCACCGGCACGGGCAGCGTCGACCACTTGCGCGAGAACGTCGCGGCGATCCTCGCGCCGCCGCTGCCGGCGGACCTGAAGAATCAGCTCGATCGCATCTTCGGCAACGTCGATTCGGTGTCGGGCGACTGATGCGGGACCGAGCGCGCTGACGAGTGCGTCAAGGCGCGGGCGGGCACGGTGCACACCTGCGCGCCTCGACCTTGGCCCATGGTCTGCACCTAACTCGGATATTCGTCGTAACGCTTCGCGTCCGGCGATTCGCGGTCCCAGTCCGCCTGCGAGCCGCAGAAGATGTGCTGCACGATGGAGGTCTCGAGCGGATCGTCCATCAGGCCTGCGGGAATCCAGGTACGTCGACCGTCGTACGTCTCGGGCAACGGACTACCGCACGTCTTGCAGCGGGTCGGTCCCCAGCCGTCGGGGAGTCTGAAGGCGGCGACGTTCTCGTGTCCCCGCGTCCACCGGAAGCGCTCGTTGCGCACGATGAACTGCGCATTGCCGGCGGTACCGGACACCTTCCGGCACTTCGAGCAGTGACAGCTGCCGACGCCGGCGATCGACCCGCCGACCTCGAATCCGACCGCTTTGCACAGACAGCTGCCTTTACGCCAGATAGAGGGTTCGGCCGCCTTCGTCGTCTCCATCGCATCACCTCGCCTTTGCCGTCAGCGGCCGATTCAGTCGGCCCTGAATTTGGCTATCCTGCGCTACCGCAGCCGCCAGGAACACCCGCCATGCTCGAACTCACGCGCTCAGGCGACGTCTTCACGCTGACCATGACAGCCGGCGAGAACCGCTGGAACACCACCTTCGTGCGCGCGTTCGCGAGCGTACTCGACGAAGTCGAAGCCTCTTCCGGCCCCGCTGCGCTCGTGACCACGTCCGCGAGCGAGAAGTTCTACTCGAACGGGCTCGACCTCGACTGGGTGCGCGATCCGGCCGCGCATCCGGCGGCAGGCGAGCGCGAACCGTTCGCCGACGAATTCATGAAGCTGATGGCACGCGTGATCACGTTTCCGGTACCGACCATTGCGGCGATCAACGGCCACGCGTTCGGCGCCGGGTTCATGTTCGCGCTATGCCACGACCTCAGGCACATGCGTGCCGACCGCGGCTTCATCTGTGCCAACGAGATGCAGCTCGGTCTCGCGATCCCGACGCCGGAGCTCGCGCTGTTCCGCCACAAGCTGTCGGTCGACGTGTTCTTCGAGACGGTGCAGCTGGCGCGCCGCTGGACCGGGCCTGACGGACTCGCGAAGGGGATCGTTCAGGCCGTCGCGCCCGGCGACTCGTTGCTCCCCAATGCGCAGCGCAAGGCAGCCGAGCTCGCGCCGCTCGGCATGAACAGAGCCTTGTACCGCGAGCAAAAGGAACGGCTGTTCGGCGAGAACGCCGTGCTGAACGGTCCGCACGGCGCCGCGCACATGCTACGCAATCTCGATCACTACGGTCACTGAGTCGTTCGCGGCGCGCCCGGCGGCGGTGACGCGTCGCTGCGGCGCGTGCCCGAGTCGTCAGCGCACTTCGTAGCGAAGTGTCACCATGCCGTTGCGATAGGCTTTCACCTCGGTGAGATGCAGCGGCGCGTCGTTGCTCAGTCCGCCGAAAAAGGGGATGCCGGTGCCGATCAGGACCGGTGCGATCGTGTAGCGCACCTCGTCGGCGAGGCCGCGACGAAGACACTGCGTTGCGACGTCGCCGCCGCCGACGAACCAAATGGACCGGAACCTCGGTTGCAGCACGTCGTTCACGAGTTGCGCGAGATCGCCCGCGTGGAACTGGACGGTCGCGCGCGTTCGCGGCAGGTCGCGATGCGTGAGCACGAACGTCGGTTTGTCGCCGTACGCCCAACCGAGCCCCTGGGTCTCGAAACCGAGCGCGGTTTCGTACGTACGCGAGCCCATGACGTAACAGTCGATCGTCGCGAGAAACGCTTCGACGAACTCGGGATCCATCGTGTCGCCGGCCGGGAATTCGTCCGATGTCTCGAGCCAATCGACGCGGCCGTCGTTGCGAGCGATGAAGCCGTCGAGGCTCGCCGCCATGTGGATCGTCACGCGAGAGTCGGGGTGCGGCATGTCGTGCTCCAACGGTTGTGTCCGGCCGCGCGGCTACGGGCGGCTACGGAAAGAAACAGCGCGGTTCCGTGCGTAAACGCGCTGGCGGCCGCTCGCGTCGACACCCTGCCAGCGGGCGCGCTCCAGAGCGGTAGACGAGTTGGCGAGCCGCGACTCGACGTATGCGGGCGTGAAGATGGGGCCGAAATAGGTTCCGGACGCCGCGGTCGCGACCGAACCGCCACGCCTCGCGACATGCAGCGCGACCGTCGCGCCCAACGAGCAGCACTCGGGTTCACTTACCCGATGCCGAACCG